>NZ_BAABDO010000109.1:0-22854 GCF_039539665.1 Actinomadura keratinilytica | reverse complement strand
CCTCGTCGGCGGGCCTGCCCGGCGTTCCGCCCTTCCGCGCGGCCGGCGTGCCCGGGTCGCGGTCGGCGGCGCGGCCCCGGCGCCCCCTGCCCGGCGGTTTGGCGGCCCCCGGCGGGCGCGTGGTCGTGGTCATCTCGCCTCCCTGCGGCTGCCCGGGGGATCCCCCGCCCCCGGTGTCTCACGCACCCGCTCGGCGGCGCGCAGCCGGACCGAGGCGGCACGCGGGTTGGTCGTGGTCTCCTCGTCGGACGGCAGTTCGGCCCCGCGCGTGAGCAGCCGGAACCGCGGCCGGTGCTCGGGCAGCGGCACGGGCAGGCCCGGCGGGGTGGTGTCGGCCGACTGCTCGGCCAGGACCCGCTTGGTGATGCGGTCCTCCAGCGAGTGGTAGCTGAGCACGACGACGCGGCCGCCGACGCGCAGCGTCTCCAGCGCGGCGGGCAGCGCCCGCCGCCAGGTGTCCAGCTCGCCGTTCACCTCGATGCGCAGCGCCTGGAAGGTGCGCTTGGCCGGGTTGCCCCCGGTGCGCCGCGTCGCCGCCGGGATCGCCGAACGCACCAGGTCGGCCAGGCGCTTGGTGGACTCCAGGGGGGCGCGCCGCCGCTCGCGCACGATCGCGGCCGCGATGCGCTGGGCGAACCGCTCCTCCCCGTACTCGCGCAGGATGCGGGCGAGCTCGGCGGGCGGGTAGCCGTTGACGACCTCGGCGGCGGTCAGGCTCTGGGTGCGGTCCATCCGCATGTCGAGGGGGGCGTCGTAGGAATAGGCGAAGCCGCGTTCGGCCTCGTCGAGCTGCGGGGAGGACACCCCGAGGTCGAACAGCACGGCGTCGACCGCGGGCACGCCCAGCCGGTGCAGCACCTCGGGCACGGCGTCGTAGACGGCGTGCTCCAGGGCGATGACGCGGTCGGCGAAGGGGGCCAGCCGCCGCGCGGAGCGCTCCAGCGCGGTGGTGTCGCGGTCGATTCCGATCAGGCGCAGCCCGGGATGGGCGCGCAGCATGGCCTCGGCGTGGCCGCCCAGGCCCAGGGTCGCGTCCACGTAGACGGGCGCGCCGGCCGGTTCCCCTCCGGGGCGCCCGGCGGCCGGGCCGGCGGCCTGGACGGCGGGCCCGAGCAGTTCCAGCACGCGATCGAGCATGACCGGTACGTGACCGGCCACGGTCGCGTTGTCGCCCGCGTCCATGCTCACCCCCTTGCGCCACCTCGCTCGCGGACTGCGTGGCTTTCGTCGGCCGCTTCTCCCCCGGTGCCCCCGTCGGGGAGTTCCGGCGGACGTCTCCCCTGGGAAATCCCCGGCAAACCGGCCATGGGCCGAAGGACCAGGAACTCGCCCCCCTGTGCATCGGGCCCTGCCGTCCCCGCGGCCCGCCCGGTGCCGCCGGGCAAGGACCGCACCCCGTGGTGGCGAAGGGCTGCTCCCCCCTGCGGATCATCCGGCCACCGGCCGAAGCCCGATGACCAGGTTCCGCGACTCGGGGAATCCGGGAGTCTCCCCGGGAGATACCGCGAGCCCCCGCGCAACCGGCCGCGGGCCGGTGAGCAGGGGCGCCCGCCCCGGCCTCGCCCGGCCAGGTCCCCATCCGCTGCCCTTGAGGAAGAACCGCGCTGTCGCGGGGTCGCCCTCTGGCACCGGGGAAGCTGCGCCAGATGGCACCGGAGAGCGGCTGGAGACCTGGCCGAACGCGGGCCGACCGCCGTTCCGGGCCTCCAGGGGCGGCCCTGGAGCACTCTGCGGATCCGGCCGGACCGGCGGCAGCCGGTGCGCACGGACCCGTGCCCGCTCGGCGGACCGACATGTGGAACGTCACAGGATCCCGGGCAACACCTCCTCCGAGATTTCGGCGAACGCCTGCTCCTCCCGTTCGAGGTAGCTCTCCCAGGCGGGCGTGTCCCAGATCTCCAGGCGCGTGTTGGCCCCGATCACGGTGCAGTCGCGCTTGAGCCCCGCGTAGGCGCGCAGCGGCGGCGGGATCGTGATGCGTCCCTGCTTGTCGGGGACCTCGTCGGACGCGCTGGCGAAGAAGACCCGGCTGTAGGCCCGTACGGACCTCTCGGTGACCGGCGCCGCACGGAGAGCCTCGGTGATGCGCTGGAACTCTGCCATGGGGAAGACGTAGAGGCAGCGTTCCTGGCCCTTCGTGATCACCAATCCCCCCGACAGCTCCTCACGGTACTTCGCCGGCAGGAACAGTCGTCCCTTGTCGTCGAGGCGCGGCGTGTGGGTGCCTAGGAACATCGGGCCCCCACCTCCCCGCGCCGTGCGGGGCGCTGACACCCCCCACGGCGCCCCACTCTACTCCACTCTTCCCCACCGTCAACTAGTCGAACACGCTTCCCAGGCCGCAATCGCGAGCAAATCCGCAGGTCACAGGGGTGGAGCGGAGTGGGGGCGGCGCGGGGCCCCGCCGCGCCGGGCGGCGGGGCGAGGCCGTCCCACGGGCCCGCCACGGCGTGTCGAGCGCCCCGGCGCGGCGCCGGGAAGGCACCGTCGCGGGCGCCTTTATGTCGTCTTGTCAAGTGCCCCGCGATGCTGTGTGGGGACAAGTGGAGGGAGCGGTTCGTGCCGGTGCGGCCTCGCGGCGTGACGCCGCGGTCGTGCGCGCCGCGGCCCCGCGTCCGGCCGCGGCGGGAGCGGGCGACCCGTTCCGCGCGGACATCGCGACGCGACGCCCGAGGACGTACTGTCAGGGGTTGGGCAAGTCAATAGAACGTCGCACCGGCCGCGCACGGCCCGGCGTCCGTATCACTCGGCGGAACCCGGGCGGACATCGCGAGGCCGGACGGCTGAGGAGGGTTGTTGGTGGCAGTAGGCACTCACGGCGAGTCGTACATGCGGGCCCCTACCGGCGCCGGTGAACCGGCCTCAGCCGACCGCCCGAGCCCTTCGCGGCCGTCCGCGTCCGCCGACCGGGACGGGGGCGGCCCCGGCCTGGACGGGCTGGCGCATGTCGCCAACAAGATCCGCGATGCCGTCGAGTCGGTCATCGAGGGCAAGCCCGACGTGGTGCGGCTGGCGCTGACGGTGCTGCTGGCCGAGGGGCACCTGCTGATCGAGGACGTGCCCGGGGTCGGCAAGACGATGCTGGCCAAGGCGCTGGCCCGGTCGGTGGACTGCTCGGTGCGCCGGGTGCAGTTCACCCCCGACCTGCTGCCCAGCGACATCACCGGGGTGAGCGCCTACAACCAGGAGCTGCGCGAGTTCGAGTTCAAGCCGGGCCCGGTGTTCGCCAACATCGTGGTCGGCGACGAGATCAACCGGGCGTCCCCCAAGACCCAGTCGGCCCTGCTGGAGTGCATGGAGGAGCGCCAGGTCACCGTCGACGGCGTCACCTATCCCCTGGAGCGCCCGTTCATGGTGATCTCCACGCAGAACCCGGTGGAGATGGAGGGCACCTACCCCCTGCCCGAGGCGCAGCGCGACCGCTTCACCGCCCGGATCTCCATGGGCTACCCCGACCCGGGCGCCGAGCTGGACATGCTGGACACGCACGGGCAGTCGTCGCCGCTGGACCGGCTCACCCCCGTCGCCGGCGCCGCCGACGTGCGCGACCTGATCGAGGTCGTCCGCCGCCAGCACGTGTCGCCGGCCGTGCGGCAGTACGCGATCGACCTGGTGACCGCCACCCGCAGCCATCCCGACCTGCGGCTGGGCGCCTCGCCGCGGGCCACCCTGCACCTGGTGCGGGCGGCCCGGGCGTACGCGGCGCTGGACGACCGCGACTACGTGCTGCCCGACGACATCCAGGACCTGGCGGTGCCCGTGCTGGCGCACCGGCTGCTGCCCACCGCCGAGGCGCAGGTGGAGCGGCGCCGTCCCGAGCACGTGGTGACCGAGCTGGTGAACCGGCTGCCGGTGCCGTCCTCCGGGAAGTGACGTTGCGGCGTGCGCTGTCCGGCCTGACCACGCGGGGGCGGTCGTTCGTGGCCGCCGGGGCCACCGCGATCATCTGCGCGTTCGTGCTCGGCGAGCGCGACCTGCTGCGGGCCGGCATGCTCGTCCTGGCGCTGCCGCTGCTGTCCACGCTGGCGGTGTCGCGCACCCGCTACCGGCTGGCGTGCGCCCGGCGGCTGGAGCCGGTGCGGCTGCCGGTGGGCCACGAGGCCCGGGTCGATCTGCGGCTGGAGAACGTGTCGCGGCTGCCGAGCGGCCTGCTGATGGTGGAGGACCAGGTCCCGCACGCCCTCGGCGGCCAGGCCCGGTTCGTGCTGGACCGGCTGGAGGCGGGCGGGTCCCGGGAGCTCGGCTACCGCGTCCGGTCCGACCGGCGCGGCCGGTACCGGGTCGGGCCGCTGGTGGTGCGGCTGGCCGACCCGTTCGGCATGGTGGAGATGGTGCGGTCGTTCAGCATGGCCGACACCCTCACCGTCACGCCGCCGATCGTGCCGCTGCCGCAGGGGCGGCCGGCCGGGGCGTGGGCGGGCGGCGGCGACAGCCTGGCGCAGGCGGTGGCCACCGCCGGCGAGGACGACGTGACGCCCCGCGAGTACCGGCACGGCGACGACCTGCGCCGGGTGCACTGGCGGTCCACCGCGCGGCGCGGCGAGCTGATGGTGCGGCGCGAGGAGCAGCAGCTGCAGAGCAGCGGCACCCTGTTCCTGGACACGCGGCGGGCCGCCCACGTGGGGGACGGCCCGCTGTCGTCGTTCGAGCAGGCCGTGTCGGTGGTCGCGTCGGTCGGCGTGCACCTGGGGCAGGCCGGGCTGGCGCTGCGGCTGGTCACCGACGTCGGCGAGCGGCTGCCCAGGACGAACGACGTCCCGGGCGCGGCCGAGGGGCTGCTGCTGGACGTGCTGGCGACGGTGCGGCACTCCGCCGAGCGGTCGCTGACCCGCGGCATGGCGGCGCTGCGCGGGCCCAACGGCGAGGGCGACGGGCTGGTCGTCGCGGCCTTCGGGGCGCTGACGGCCGAGGAGGCGCGGACGGTGGCGGCGGCGCGGCGCGGCACCGGCACGTTCGTCGCCGTCCTGGTGGAGGGCGACGAGGACGTCGACACCGGCACCGATCCCGCGGCGGCGGCGCGGCTGCTGAGGTCGGCGGGGTGGCGCGTGGTGCGCCTGCGGACCGCCGCGGAACTGGCCGGCGCGTGGTCGGCGGCCACCGAGGCGTCCCAGGCCCCGGGGCGGACGATTCGCATGACGGACGGCGCATGAGACTACGCATGACGATCATGGCGGCGCTGGCCGCCCTGGCGGGTTCGGTGGCGCTGTACCCGCTGTTCTCCGGCCGCGGCTGGTTCTGGTCCGGGCTGGGCGCGGTCGCGGTGGTCGCCGCGGCCGGGCTGGTGACGCGGCACTTGCGCTGGCCCGCGGTGTTCGGCGCGGTCGGCGGCCTGGCCGCGCTGCACCTGTACCTGACCGCGCGGTTCACCGCGGCCGAGGCGTTCCTCGGCGTGGTGCCGACCCCCGAGTCGCTGCGGCGGCTCACCGAGCTGATGCGGGAGGGGTGGGACGCGGCCAACCGGTACGCCGCGCCCGTGCCGCCGCTGCCGGGCATCATGCTGCTGGCCGTGGCGGGGATCGGCTTGGTCGCGGTGCTGGTGGACCTGCTGGCGGTGCGGCTGCGCCGCGCCGCGCCCGCCGGGCTGCCGCTGCTGGCGATGTACAGCGTGCCGGCCGCCGTGCGGGAGGACAGCGTCAGCTGGATCGCGTTCGGCATCGGCGCGCTCGGCTACCTGGCGCTGCTGGCCGCCGACAACCACGAGCAGGTCGGCGGGTGGGGCCATCTGGTGTTCCGGTCCGCGAGCGGCCCGGCGCGTCCCGACACCGGCGCGATGGCGGCGGCGGGGCGCCGCATCGGGGTGGCGGCCGTGGCCGTGGCGGTGCTGGTCCCGGCGGTGACGCCCGGCATCCACTCGCACGGGATGTTCGGCCTGGGCAGCGGCGGCGGGCGCGGCGGCACGCAGACCGTCACCACCCCCGACCCGCTGGTCAGCCTCAAGCGGGAGCTGACCCGCCAGGACGACCTGCTGGTGCTGCGCTACCGCAGCGACGACACCGACCGCCCCGACTACCTGCGGCTGTACTCGCTGGACCGGTTCGACGGCGACCGCTGGACCTACTCCTCGCTGCAGAGCACGGCCCGGGACCGGCTGTCGGACCGCCGCCTGCCCGCCCCGCCCGGCCTGAGCTCGGTACCCGCCCGGCAGGTCACCACGCGGATCACGGTGCAGCGGCAGGTGCGGGACATGTCGTTCCTGCCGGTGCCGTACGCGCCGTCGCGCGTGTCGATCGAGGGCGACTGGCGGGTGCACGCCCCGTCGCTGATGATCTACTCGCTGCGCGACTCGGCGGGCGGCCGCTCCTACACCGTCACCAGCATCCGGGCCCGGCCGACGGCGTCCCGGCTGCGGCTGGCCGGGCGCACCCCGACCGAGCTGTACAACCGCTACACGTTCGTCCCCGAGCGCATCCCGCGCGAGGTGCGCCGGCTGGCGCACGAGGTCACCGCCGGGGCGGCCACCGCCTACGACCAGGCGGTGATGCTGCAGCGCTGGTTCACCCAGGGCGGCGGGTTCCAGTACGACCTGACGGCCCAGCCGCCGCAGCGCGGCAGCGACCTGGTCGACTTCCTGATCAACAACAGGAAGGGGTACTGCGAGCAGTTCGCCGCCTCGATGGCCCTGCTGGCGCGGATCCTGGGCATCCCCGCCCGGGTCGCGATGGGCTACACGCCCGGGACGCAGGTCACCCCGGGGGTGTGGGAGGTGCGCACCCGCGACGCGCACGCCTGGCCCGAGCTGTACTTCGAGGGCGCCGGCTGGGTGCGGTTCGAGCCCACGCCGAGCGGCGCCGCCGGGCAGGGCACGGCGGCCTCCCCGGACTACTCCGAGCCCGCCGTCTCCAGCAGCACCGGAAGCACGCAGGAGGAGGAGACCGGCCCGACGGAGACCGGCCCGGAGGACACGGCGTCGGCGTCGCCGTCGGCGACCGCGCAGCGCCAGGACGACCTCGGCCCGCGGGCCGGCACCGGCGGCGGGCGGTCCGGCGCCGGCGCGCCCCTCGGCTGGATCGCCGGGGTGCTGCTGGCGCTGCTGCTCCTGGCCGCCCCCATGGCGGCCCGGCAGGTGACCCGGCGCGTGCGGTGGGCGGGCGTGACGTCGCGTTCCGGCGGCGGCTCCCCGCCCGATCCGGGGGAGGCCGCGCACGCCGCGTGGCGCGAGATGCGCGCCGACGCCCTGGACCACGGGCTGGAGTGGCGGCCCAGCGACACGCCCCGCGCCGCGGCCCGGCGTCTGGGCGAGCTGCTGGAGCTGGACGCTCCCGCGGCGCAGGCGCTGGGGCGCATCGCGCACGCCGAGGAGGTGGCCCGCTATGCCCCGTCCCGTCCGCAGACGCCGCCGGAGGTGCTGCGGGCGGACGTCCGCACCGTCCGGGAGGCGATCTCGGCGTCGGTGGGGCGCCGGGCCCGGCTGCGCGCCCGGCTGCTGCCCGCGTCCACCGTGGTGTCGGTCGGGTCGGCGACCCGTGCGGCGGGCGGCCGCCTGGCCGATGCGGCGTCGCGGGCGGAGGCCGCGTTCCGGCGGCTGCTGTCCCGCCGCCCCCGGTGACGCCGTCAAGGTAGGCCGCTGGGTGACCGTCGACGCCCCACCCCGCTAGGGTGGGGCGTTCGTCATGCCTCATCGGGCCGGGCGGGACGTTGAGGTTGTGGAGACGCCGGGGCCCTAAAAAGATGTCGAGGTCTGTGAAGACGTTGAGGCTTGCGGGGCGGTTGAGGCGTTGCGGGGCGCGGAAAAAGGGATACCGCGGCCGTGTGCGGGCGCGGCACGGGGCCGCGCGGAGATCAGGAAGCGGCGGGGTGACGGTGCGGGGGCCGGGGACGGCCCCCGGGGGTCACTCGCCTTCGGTGCGCCGCCGCCAGCGCTCCTCCATGCGCTCCATGAAGGTCGCCTTGGACCGCACCTGGCGCCTGGGCTGCTGCCGCTGCTGCGCCTCGGTGCCGATGCCCGTCATGCGCTTCCAGCTGGACAGGGCCCACACGCAGCAGACGACCATCAGCAGGAAGCCGGTGACGCTGATGGCGATGGTGACCGAACCCTTGTTGATCACCAGCCCGGCCATCAGCGCGCCGACGCCCACCACGAAGCCGAGAGCGGCCTTGACGATGCGGCGCTTGTAGTGGACCTGCGGATTGGTCGAGCGGACCGCCTGCGCGAACTTCGGATCCTCGGCGTACAGCGCCTGCTCGATTTGGTCGAGCATGCGCTGCTCGTGCTCAGAGAGCGGCACGGCGCCTCCCAACGACAGCCCTGCGACGGGACACCCGCGGCAGGACGCAAACCTCAACGGTGATATGCCCAGAATACGAGGCGCGCCGGGCGGACGAAAGCGAACGAGCGAGTGCGTGGCGGATGCCGGTCATGTGGTTGTCACCTCGCGTCCCCCTCGTCTGCCCCTCCGGTGCCGCCGGCGCGCCGCACCAGGGCCGCCGGGCGGACCGCGCCGCTGCCGAAACGCCTGCTGACCTGGTCCACGGCGCGCTCGGCCTCGCGCCAGCCGGTCTCCGGTTCGTCCAGCGCGGGCTGGCGGACGGCCTGGTCGGCCGGGACCAGGTTCTCCACCCGGACGCCCACCAGGCGCAGGCGTGCCCGGTCGAGTCCGGACGCCTCGTACAACTCACATGCCGTGACGTAGATCATACGTGTGACGTCGGTGGCCTCGCGCAGCGTGCGCGACCGGGTGAGCGTGGTGAAGTCGGAGCGGCGCAACTTGACGCTCACCGTGCGGCCCACCTGGCCGGCGGCGCGCAGCCGGGCGCCGACCTTCTCCGACAGCCGCAGCAGCTCCCGCCGGATCGTCTCGGGGTCGTCGACGTCGACGTCGAAGGTCTCCTCGGCGCCGATGCTCTTGTCGGGGCTGCGCGGCACGACCGGGCGGGGGTCGCGGCCCCAGGCCAGGTCGTGCAGGTGGGCGCCGAGGGCGTTGCCGAGCTCGCGCTGGAGCGTGGCCCGCGGCACCTGCGCGAGCTGCCCGACCGTGCGCAGGCCGAGGCGGCGCAGGGCCTCCTCGGTGCGGTCGCCGACGCCCCACAGGGCGGCCACCGGCAGCGGGTGCAGGAACTCCCGGACGCCGTCGGCGGGCACCACCAGCATTCCGTCCGGTTTGCACCGGGTGGAGGCCAGCTTGGCGACGAACTTGGTGCCGGCCACGCCGACCGAGCAGGTCAGGCCCTGCTGCTCGGCGACCTGCGCCCGGATCATGCGGGCGATCTCGGCGGGGCGGCCGAGGCGGCGGCGGGCCCCGGCGACGTCCAGGAACGCCTCGTCCAGGGCCAGCGGCTCGACCAGCGGGGTCACCGACCGGAAGATCTCCATGACGGCGGCCGACACCCGGGCGTAGCGGTCGTGCCGGGGCGGCAGCACCACGGCCTGCGGGCACAGCCGCCGGGCCCGGCTCATCGGCATGGCCGAGTGCACGCCGTACGCGCGGGCCTCGTAGGACGCCGAGGACACCACGCCGCGCGCACCGGTGCCGCCCACGATCACCGGGCGGCCGCGCAGCTCGGGCCGCTCCAGCAGCTCCACGCCGACGTAGAAGGCGTCCATGTCGACGTGCAGGATGTGGCAGCCGGTGTCGTCGGCGGGCGGGCCGGGCGGCGGGCCGGGCCGGTGCAGCTGCTGCTTACGGCTCACGGCCGCCCTCAGGCGTCCCTGTACGCCAGCAGGTGCAGCTGCGTGGCCAGCTCCCGCAGCACCGGGTGGACGGCCGCGACCTGCTCCAGGGCGATCAGCGCGGCGGCCGCGTCCTGCTCGCCGTCGAGCATCGCGTCCGGCACCAGGTCGGCGAAGATCCGCACGCCGTGCAGCTCGCCGACCCGCAGCCCGGCCTTGCCCACCAGGTCCGTCAGGGTCTGCCGGGTGAAGCGGCGGGGCGTGCGGTCGCGCTCGCCCCACCGGCCGTCCGGGTCGGTCAGGGCGCGCCGGGCGTCGTCGAAGTGCCCGTGCACGGCCCGGTGCAGCGCCGCGCCGATCTGCCCGGCGACCAGCACGCTGACCGAGCCGCCGGGGCGCACGGCGGCGGTCAGCGCGGTCATGGCCGCCGCGGGGTCGTCGACGTACTCCAGCACGTTGTGGCACAGCACCAGGTCGGCGGTGCCGGCGCCGAGCAGGTCGGGCAGGGCGGCCGCGTCGCCCTGCACCGCCCGCACGGTGACGCCGGACTCGGCGGCGCGCCGCTCCAGCGCCGCCAGCGCGTCGGGGCTGGAGTCGACGACGGTGACCCGGTGGCCCAGCTCGGCCATGGGCACGGCGAACCCGCCGGTGCCGCCGCCGACGTCCACCACATCGCTCGGCCCGGACTCGGGGGCGATGCGGTCGAGGACGGCGCGCAGCGCGTCCCACAGCACGGCGGTGCGCGGGCCGCTCCCCCGCGAGCGTTTCGGCTGCCGACCGTCCATCATGGCTCCACCCTAACGGCCGGGCCTACAGCGCGAGCGACGGCTTGAGCCGCTGCAGCCGCGACAGCAGCCCGTTGACGAAGCGCGGGGACTCCTCGGTGGACAGCTCGGTGGCCAGCGCGACCGCCTCGCTGACCGCCACGCCGTCGGGCACGTCGTCCACCCACAGCAGCTCGAACGCGCCCATCCGCAGGATGTTGCGGTCGACGGCGGGCATGCGGTCCAGCGTCCAGCCGGTGGCGTAGGCCGACAGCAGCTCGTCGATGCGCTCGCGGTGCTCCTGCACGCCCTCGATCAGCCGCACCGCGTGCCCGTACTCCGACAGCTCGTCCTGGTTGGGCCGTCCGCGCGCGCTCAGCACGTCGGTCGGCAGCTCCTCGCGCAGCTCGGCGGCGAACAGGATGTCCAGCGCCAGCTTGCGCGCCTTGGTCCGCGCGCTCACCGCCGCGCTCCGCTCGGCGGGGCGCAGCCGTCCTCGCGCGACGGCTCTGCTCGTCGTTGCGGTCGCACGCTCTCCGCGCTCCTCGGTCCGGCCGTCGTGGATGTGCTCGCGGCCGCCATCAGGCGCGGCCGAGGTACTCGCCCGAGCGGGTGTCGACCTTGACCTTCTCGCCGGTGGTGATGAACAGCGGCACCTGGATCTGCGCGCCGGTCTCCAGGGTGGCGGGCTTGGTGCCGCCGGTGGAGCGGTCGCCCTGCAGGCCCGGCTCGGTCTCGGTGATCTCCAGCACCACGGCCGCGGGCAGCTCGACGTACAGCGGGTCCTCGCCGTGGAAGGCGATGGTGGCCATCTGCTCGGGCAGCAGGTAGTCGGCGGCCTGGCCGACCACCGCGGCGGGGATGTGCGGCTGGTCGTAGGTCTGGGTGTCCATGAAGACGAAGTCCTCGCCCTCGCGGTAGAGGTACTGCATCTCCCGCTTGTCGACGCTGGCCACCTCGACCTTGGTGCCGGCGTTGAAGGTCTTGTCGACCACCTTGCCCGACAGCACGTGCTTGAGCTTGGTGCGCACGAACGCACCGCCCTTGCCCGGCTTGACGTGCTGGAACTCCAGGACCGTCCACAGCTCGCCGTCCAGCCTCAGCGTCATGCCGTTCTTGAGGTCGTTCGTCGTCGCCACAGCGTCCTCTCCTGCCCCCTGACGGGGCCGTCCCCGCCTCGGTTCTGGTCGTTCTCGGGAGGGTGCGGGGACGTCCCCCGCTCCCCCGGTGGTCGGATCGGGCCCGCCCGCCCCATCACAGGACGAGCAGGTCCTTGGTGGTCGTGGTGAGAAGCTCCGGACCGCCCGTGCGGGCCACCAGGGTGTCCTCGATGCGGACTCCGCCGCGCCCGGCGAGGTAGATCCCCGGCTCGGCGGTGATCGGAACCCGGTCCACCAGCTTACCGGTCCTGTCGTAGCCCAGGAGCGGAGCCTCGTGGATCTCCAGGCCGACGCCGTGCCCGACGCCGTGGGTGAAGTCGCCGCCGTGCCCGGCGGCCGCGATGAGGTCGCGGGCGGCGGCGTCCACGTCCCTGGTCTCGGCGCCGGGGCGGGCGGCCTCCACCGCGGCCTGCTGGGCGCGGCGCACCAGGTCGTACAGGTCGCGCTGCCAGTCGGCGGCGGCGCCGATCGCGACGGTGCGGGTCATGTCGGCGTGGTAGCCGCCGCGCCGGGCGCCGAAGTCCATGGTGACCAGGTCGCCGCGGGCCAGCGGCCGGTCGCCGGGCCGGTGGTGCGGGATCGCGCCGTTGGGCCCGGAGGCCACGATCGAGTCGAACGCGGGCCGCTCGGCGCCCAGGTCGACCATGCGCCGCTCCAGCGCGACGGCGATCTCCCGTTCGGTCACGCCGGGCCGGAGCATGGGCAGCACGGCGTCGAACGCCCGGTCGGTGATCGCGCACGCCTCGGCCAGCAGCGCCAGTTCGGCGTCGTCCTTGACGGTGCGCAGCTCCTCGACGGGGCGCCCGGCGGGCCGCAGCTCCAGCCCGTCGGGGGCGGCGCGGGTGAGGCCGGTGTGCCGTTCGACGGTGACCGCGTGGGGTTCGAAGCCGAGCCGCCGCGCCCCGGCCGCGGCCGCCCGCTCCAGCAGCTTCTCGGCGGTGTGCCGGTCGATGACCGCCTCCAGCTCGGGGCAGACGCGGGCGGCGGTGCCGGCGTAGCGCCCGTCGGTGGCCAGCACCGGGGGTCCGTCGGCGGGGACGAGCAGCGCGGCGTTCGAGCTGTCCAGCCCGGTCAGGTACCGGACGTTGACGAGCCGGGTGACCAGCAGGGCGTCGAGGTCGTGGGCGGCCGTCCAGGCGGCCAGCCGCTCGCGCCGTGCGCGGCGGAGTTCCTCCATGGCCAGGACTGTAGTCCACCGCCGGACCGCACCCGACATGCCGGACATCTCACCACCGGGCGGCGCGGCGGCCGCGGCACGCCGACGCCCCGCGGCGCGGGTGCCGCGGGGCGTCGGTGCGGTGCCGGCTCAGTCCAGGTCGGCGGCCATCTGCTTGATCTTCTCGATGAGCGCGAGGCGGCCCTTGTGGTCGCCCGCGATCGGGGTGACGTTCAGCGTGGTCACGCCGGACTCCTTCATCGCCGCGAGCCGCTCGCGCACGTGGCCCTCGGACCCGATCAGCGACATCTTCTGCAGCAGCTCGTGCGGGACCTTGGCCGCGGCCTCGTCCTTCTTGCCGTCCAGGTAGAGGTCCTGGATCTCCTCGGCCTCCTTCTCCCAGCCGTAGCGGCGGCACAGGTCGTTGTAGAAGTTCTTGCCCTTGGCGCCCATGCCGCCGATGTAGAGGGCGGCCATGGGGCGGCCGAACTCCAGGTAGCCGTCCACGTCGTCGCCGATGGCCAGCGGCGCCTGGCCGACCACGTCCAGCTCGCCGAGCGCCGGGTCGCGCCGGGCCCTGCCGGCCGCCAGCGACGGGCCCCACACCTCGGCGGCCTTCTCGGGGATGTAGAAGATCGGCTCCCAGCCGTTGGCGATCTCGGCGGTGAGCTCGACGTTCTTGGGCCCGATCGCGGCGACCAGCACCGGGATGTCGGCCCGCACCGGGCGGTTGATGATCTTCAGCGGCTTGCCGAGGCCGGTGCCCTGCCCCTCCGGCAGCGGCATGGAGTAGTACTTGCCGCTGTGCTCGAGCCGCTCGCGCCGCCAGACCTTGCGGCAGATCTCGATGACCTCGCGGGTGCGGCCGAGCGGGGCGGTGTACGGCACGCCGTGGAAGCCCTCGATGACCTGCGGGCCGGACGCGCCGATGCCCAGCGTGAAGCGCCCCTCCGACACGTAGTCCAGGCCGGCGGCGGTCATCGCCAGCAGCGTGGGCGTGCGCGAGTAGATCGGCAGGATCCCGGAGGCGATCTGCAGCCGCTCGGTCTTCGCGGCGATGTAGCCGAGCTGGCTCACCGCGTCGAAGCTGTAGGCCTCGGCGACGAACACGATGTCGAGCCCGGCCTTCTCGTAGTCGGCCAGCTCCGCCACGGTCTCCTTGAAGCCGCCCGCGTAGTTGAGCGCCATCCCGATGCGCATCGGCATCCCCTCCACGAACCGAACTGGATTCTGTTGACGGTAACGCACGCGGCCGGGCCGCCCGCGACCGAGCGGCCCCGAACCGGGAGCGGACCGCGCCGGACCGCGCCGACCCGGGGCTCATCCACTAGGTATGACGTCCGACATACCCAAAGCTTCCTATGACGTGCGTCATGGTCAAGCCGCCAAGCTTATGATGAATGTCATAATCGAGGTCATGGGCAGGGACAGCCGGGAACGCATGGTGCGCAGCGCGGCCTACCTCTTCCGCGAGCGCGGCTACAGCGGCACGGGGTTCCGCGAGGTCATCAGGCACAGCGGCGCGCCGCGCGGATCGATCTACCACCACTTCCCCGGCGGCAAGGCGCAGCTGGCCGAGGAGGCGGTCCGCTACGCCGGGGAGTTCCTCAACTCGGGCATCCAGGCGGCCGTCGAGGGCGGCGACCCGGCGTCGGCCGTGGACGCGTTCGTCGCGTGGTGGCGGCGCGTCCTGGTCAAAAGCGACTTCCGGGCGGGCTGCCCGGTGGTGGCGGTCACCGTGGAGTCGCACGAGGACGCCCCGCAGCTGGCCGCGGCCGCCGCCGCCGTGTTCGACCGCTGGCAGGACACCCTGGCCACGGGCCTGGCCAACGCCGGCGTGCCCGACGAGCGCGCCGGCCGGCTGGCCCGCCTCATCGTGGCCGCCGTGGAGGGCGCCACCATCATGTGCCGCGCCCGGCGCGACCTGAGCCCCCTGGACGACGTGATCGCCGAGCTGAAGGAGCTGACCCACACCGCCGCCGCCGTGTGAACGGCCCGGACGCCGTCGTCACGGCGGCGTCACGGCGGCGCGGACGGCGGCGCGGACGGCGGCGCGGACGGCGGCGTCGGCTGCGGCGCGCGTCAGCGGACTCGGGTCGAAAGGACTCGGGTCAGGAGGCCTTGGCCGCGTCCTGGGCGATCAGCTCGGCGACGGCCTGCAGCGCCAGCACGTACGACAGCATCCCGAACCCGGCGATCGTGCCCGTCGCCACGCCCGCCACCACCGAGGTGTGCCGGAACTCCTCGCGGGCCGCGGGGTTGGAGATGTGCACCTCCACCAGCGGCGCGGTGCGCTGCGCCAGCGCGTCCCGCAGCCCGTAGGAGTAGTGCGTGAACGCCGCCGGGTTGAGCACCACCGGCAGCCGCTCGTCGGCCGCCTCGTGCACCCAGCGGATCAGCTCGGCCTCGTCGTCGGTCTGCCGCACCTCGACGTGCAGGTTCAGGCGCCGCCCCGTCTCCCGGCACAGCGCCGCCAGATCGTCGAACGTGGCCGACCCGTACACGTCCGGCTCCCGCGTGCCCAGCCGGCCCAGGTTCGGCCCGTTCAGCACCAGCACCCGGTTGCTCATCGGCTGACCTCCCGGTAGGCGGCGGTGAGCAGCTCCTCGTCGGGGGCCTCCAGGCGGCCGGGCTCGGCCAGGCCGTCCAGGACGACGAAGCGCAGCGTGGCCCCGCGGGCCTTCTTGTCGATCGACATCGCGGCGCGCAGCCGCGGCCAGGCGTCGGCGCGGTAGGCGGTGGGCAGGCCGACCGAGGCCAGCACCGAGCGGTGCCGCGCCACCAGGTCGGCGGGCAGGCGGCCGGCCAGCCGGGCCAGCTCGGCGGCGTACACCATGCCGATCGCCACGGCGTGCCCGTGCCGGAAGCGGTACTGCTCGGCCTTCTCGATGGCGTGGCCGAGGGTGTGGCCGTAGTTGAGGATCTCCCGCAGGCCGCTCTCCCTCAGGTCGGCCGACACCACGGCCGCCTTGACGCGGACGGAGCGTTCGACCAGCTCGCGGGTGTGCGGGCCGTCCGGGGACGCGGCGCCCTCGGGGTCCTCCTCCACCAGGTCCAGGATCTTGGGGTCGGCGATGAACCCCGCCTTGATCACCTCGGCCAGGCCGCTGATGTAGTCCTGGCGCGGCACGGTGACGAGGGTGGCCAGGTCGCACAGCACGCCCGCCGGGGGGTGGAACGCGCCGACCAGGTTCTTGCCCTCGGGGATGTTGATGCCGGTCTTGCCGCCGACCGCGGCGTCCACCATGCCCAGCAGCGTGGTGGGCAGCAGCACGACGCGCACCCCGCGCAGCCACGACGCGGCGGCGAATCCGGCCAGGTCGGTGGTGGCGCCGCCGCCCACGCCGACGACGGCGTCCGAGCGGGTCATGCCGAGCCGGGCGAACCTCGACCACAGCCCGGCCAGCACGCCCACCTCCTTGGCCGCCTCGCCGTCGGGGACGGGCAGGGCGTGCACGATCAGGCCCGCCCGCTCCAGCGCCCCGCAGACGGGGCGGGCGATCTCCGGCAGCCCCTCGGCGTGCACGACGGCGACGGTGCGCACGCCCGGCCCGAGCAGGGCGGGCAGCTCGCCGAGCACGCCGGTGCCGATGACGACGTCGTAGCCCTGCCCGCCGTCCTGTCCGACGGGCACCCGCACCGCGGTCACGCGATCTCCTTGACGATCTGTTCGGCGATCTCCTCGGGGGTGCGGCCCTCGGTGTCCACGTGCAGGGTGCCGAGCCGCTCGTAGATGGGCAGCCGCTCGTTCAGCAGCCGGCGCAGCTGGCTGCGCGGGTTGAGCACCAGCAGCGGACGCGCGGTGGCCAGGCCGACCCGCTTGACCGCCTCCGACAGGCCCACCTTCAGGTACACCACGGTGTGCCCGGCCAGCAGCTCCTGCGTCTCGGCGGCCAGCACCGCGCCGCCGCCCAGCGCGAGGACGCCGTCGTGCTCGGCCAGGGCGGTGCGCACGGCGGCGCGCTCCATCTCGCGGAACCGCTCCTCGCCGTCGTCGATGAAGATCTCGCTGATCGGGCGGCCCGCGGCGGCCTCGATGTCGGCGTCGGTGTCGCGCAGCGCGACGCCGAGCCGCTCGGCCAGGGCGGCGCCGACGGTGGACTTGCCCGATCCGGGCGGGCCGATCAGCACGGCCTTGGGGCGGGTCGCCCCGGAACGGGTCGCCTCAGGGTGGGACATCGTCGGCGCTCCCTACTTGACGGCCAGGGACGACAGGTAGCCCTGCGCGTTGCGGGCGGTCTCCTCGGCCGAGTCGCCGCCGAACTTCTCCAGCGCCGCGTCGGCGAGCACCAGCGCGACCATGGCCTCGGCGACCACCCCGGCGGCGGGCACGGCGGTGACGTCGCTGCGCTGGTTGATGGCCTTGGCGGGCTCGCCGGTGCGCACGTCGATGGTGTCCAGGCGGCGCGGCACGGTGGAGATCGGCTTCATCGCGGCGCGGACCCGCAGCACCTCGCCGGTGGTCATGCCGCCCTCGACGCCCCCGGCGCGGTTGGTGCGGCGGCGCACGCCCTCGGGGGTGCCCTCGATCTCGTCGTGGGCGCGGGACCCGGGGCGGCGCGCGGTGGTGAAGCCGTCGCCGACCTCCACGCCCTTGATCGCCTGGATGCCCATGAGGGCGCCGGCCAGCCGCGAGTCCAGACGGCGGTCCCAGTGCACGTGGCTGCCCAGGCCGGGCGGCAGGCCGTAGGCGAGCACCTCGACGACGCCGCCGAGGGTGTCGCCCGCCTTCCTCAGCGCGTCGATGTGCGCGACCATCGCGGCGGACGCCTCGGGGTCGAAGCAGCGCACCGGGTCGTCGTCCACGCGCGCCAGGTCGCCGGGCTCGGGCCGCGGCGCGTCGTCGGGCACGCCGATCTCGCCGAGCGCGACGACATGGCTGACGATCTCCACGCCGAGCGTCTGCCGCAGGAACGCCTTGGCGACGGCGCCGAGGGCGACGCGGGCGGCGGTCTCGCGGGCGCTGGCGCGTTCGAGCACCGGGCGGGCGTCGTCGAAGCCGTACTTCTGGATGCCGGCCAGGTCGGCGTGCCCGGGCCGCGGCTGCGTCAGCGGCGCGTTGCGGGCCTGTGCGGCGAGCACCTCGGGGTCGACGGGGTCGGCGGCCATCACCGTCTCCCACTTGGGCCATTCGGTGTTGGCCACCTCGACCGCGACAGGGCCGCCCAGCGTCACGCCGTGGCGGACGCCGCCGACGACCGTGACCTTGTCCTGCTCGAATCTCATCCGGGCGCCCCGCCCGTGCCCGAGCCGGCGGCGGCGCAGCTCTTCGGCGATGTCGGCCGAGGTCACGCGCACGCCCGCCGGAAGGCCCTCGAGGATGGCGGTGAGGGCCGGGCCATGGGACTCCCCCGCGGTCAACCAGCGCAGCATGCAGACGATCCTATTAACTCGCCGCCGTCCGCCGTGCCCCCGTCCAACCTCTGAGATCGCGAACCCGCCGGGCAGCGCCCGCCGGCCCGGGGCCGGGGCCGCCGGTCGGGGGCGGCGCTCAGCGTCCGAGGCCCCGCCGGATCGCCGTCTCCACCGGGGAGTAGGCCCCGTCGGGCCGCTCCAGCCGCAGCGGTTCCCTCGGGTACAGCGGCGGCTGCGCCATGAAGCGCGGCTCGGTGCCGCGGTGCGGCTGCGCGGCGTGCACGACGAACGGGTGGCACAGGTAGACGTCCCCGGCGCGCCCCGTGGCCAGGGCGACCGGCCGGTGCTCGGTCGCCGGGACGGCCCGCTGCGCCGCCTCCGCGAACGTCAGGCCCTCCTCGCCGGCGGGCTCGAGGATCCGTGCCACGTCCAGATGCGAGCCGACCCGGATCCTGGTGGGCGCGTCCAGCTCGCCGACGTCGGAGAACAGGAACAGCATCAGCAGCGCCCGCCCCTTGGAGAAGACGTTCAGCCGCGCGCCCATGAAGTCGTCGGGGTCGTCCCCGGGGAAGCTCGCCTCGACGTGCCAGCCGGTGTCGCCGGGGTCGTCCTCGCTGGGGAACCGCACCGGGACGGTGCCGAGGCCGGGCCGCGGCACCCACCGGCCGGGGCCGACGAGGGCGTCGAACGCGGCGTGCAGCTTCGGCGTGTTGGCGGCCGCGCGGAACGGCTCCTGCGCGTAGTGCCACAGCCGCACCACGGGCTCGGTCCAGGTGGACGGGTCGTCCGGGTCGCAGCCGGTGTCGGGCCACATGATGGCGCGGCAGGTCTCGGCGACCTCGCGGGGGAACGCCTCCGGCACGTGCACGAAGCCGTTGTCGATGAAGTCGTCGATGAGCGCGGTGGCCTGCGCGTCGTCGAGGCTTTGGGGCATTGCCCCAGGATGCCGGACGCGCCCGGCGGCCCGCGAACGGTTTTTGCTCCCCGGGTGCCGGGCGGTGCGGTCAGCGGCGGACGACGGTCAGTTCGACGCCGCCGACGATGCGGCCGCGCAGCATCTCGGCGAGGCGGTCGGAGACGCGGCGCACGGCGTCGCGCTCGTCGTGCCCGGGCCGCACGGCGAAGCTGATGGCCAGCTCGGCGTTGCCGCCGCGGCGGACGCGCACGCCGCTGACCGCCTCCTCGGGGCCGAACGCGGCCTCCACGGCGGCCAGCACGTCCGGGTCCTCGTGCGGCGGCGGGACGGGGCGGCCCTCGGCCAGCAGGTGCAGCCGGACGCCGTCCACCGCGAACGGCACCGGGCCCGCCACGTCCACCACCAGCGCCTGCGCGTTCTCGTCCAGCGCGGCCCGGCATGCCTGCCGGGCGTGCACCGCGACCGGGCGGGCGTCGGGCCGCCACGCCTTGAGGCTGTCGAGGCCGGTGAAGCCGAGCACGCCGCGGCGGCCGTCCGCGCCGACCAGCGTGGGCAGCGCCATCTCGCTGGACTTCTCGCGGCGCGGCTCGCCGGGGGCGACGTCCTCCTCCTCGGTGAGCACGGCGACCACCGGGATGAGCAGCCGGGTGTCGGCCAGCTCCCGCAGCACCGCGTGCTCGCCGAGGCGGCCGTCGGCGTATCCGGCCAGCGCCTCGCGCACCCGCGGGTCGGCGGAGCCGTCGTCGCCGGGGAACTGGGGTTCGGGAATGGTCAGGTCGCGCACGGCCACGAGGCTATAGCCTCCGGCGGCCACCCAGTGCGGTTATCGGCTCACCGGTCGTGATCACCGCATTCGCGATCATCTGGGGCCGAGGTCGGCGATGGCCGCCACGGTGCCGCCGCCGGACGGGCCCTGGTGCACGGCGGCGACCGACACGAACACCGCCGGGTCGCCGGTGACCGACGCGGCCACCCCGCCGACGCACGCCTTGATCTGCCGGTGCCAGTGCACGTCGGAGTCGTCCAGCATGATGTTGCGGCGCCCGCGCACCCGCCCGGACGGGTCGGCCTCGCATTTGATGAACACGTTGACCAGGCGGCCGTCCAGGTCGCCCGGGTGGGGCCGGTCGGGCAGGTCCAGGCCGGACGAGCGGATCGCGGCCCAGATCCCGTCGGCGTCCAGCGCGTCCCGCATGACCGCGTGCCCGGCCCGGTAGCGGCCGCCGATGCCGCGCACGTTGCCGACCACGACGATCTGGGCGCGGTCCAGCTCCACGCCGGACGAGCACGACGCCACCGACGAGTACAGCGACAGGTCGCGGTGGATCTGCTCGGGCCGGGGCGGGTCGATCTCGCCGAGCGCGACGGCGATGCCGAGGGCGGTGGTGGAGTTGGAGACGTCCATCGACGTCAGCGTGTCCTCGGTGACCACGTCCCGGCCGCGCGAGCGCGCGTCGTTGATGGTGTCCAGGGTGAGCAGCGGCGTCTTGGTCTGGACGTAGTGGACGTCGGCGGGGTCGTCGATGCCGGCGGTCTTCATGGCCGCGCGCACCCCGGCGGCGACCTTGTCGACCATGGCGGGGCGGCCGATGTCCTCGGGCAGGATGACCTCGCTCATCGCCACCCCGACCGACAGCCGCGGCTCGTCGGTGGCGGGCGCGGTCGCCGGGTCCACGGTGGCGAACACGGTGGCGTGCGGGCTGAGCACCCCGTCGGTGCCGCCCGACCACACCAGCGGGACGTTGCGCACCTCCTCCTCGGTGCGGCTGCCGCGGGCGAGGAGCACCTCGCGGAACGCCCGGTCGGCCAGCAGGCGGGTGTAGTCGTTGACGCCGCCGTTGCCCTCGGTCTTGCCCACCACGGCCAGCACGCGGTCGGCCTCCAGCACGCCGTCGTCGATCAGCCGGGCCAGCCCGGAGGCGTCGGTCACGCTCTCGATGGGGATCTTGCGGACTTCGATCGGGTCGGGCACGTCGCCGCTCCTCGCTCTCCAGTGGTGTTCCTCGCCGCCCGCTCAGCCGCCGGGAGGCCGGCCGCCGGCCCCGGTGCGCTCTTCGGGCTCCACGACGGTTCCGGCCTTGCCGCGGACCGCGTCGGTGATCCGGTCGAGCGAGGTGATCGCGGCGCGGCGGCCGCCCCGCTCGACGAACCGGCACGCCGCCGCCACCTTCGGCCCCATGCTGCCGCCGGCGAAGTGCCCGGCGGCGGCGAGGGTGCGCAGCTCGCGCGCGGTGTGCGGTGCAGCGGGCGTTCACGGGGGGTGCCGTACCCCACCAGGACGTGCTCCACGTCGGTGGCGATCACCAGGGTGGTGGCGTCCAGCAGCACGGCGGCGGCCCCGGCGTCGGGGATGTCCAGCGGCTCGGGCGAGGGCACCACGCGCCGCCGGCCGCGCGGCCCGTAGGAGCGCCACGCCTGCCCGAGCGCGGTGAACCGTTCGGCCTCGGCCCGCGGGAGGTAGCGGCCGACCGGTTTGACCGGGTCGGCGAACGCGGGGTCGCCGGGGTCCACCAGCGTGCGGGCGACGACGGCGGTGACCGGCCGGGCGGCGCCGCGGGCGGCCAGGGCCCGCTCCAGCGCGTTCATGATCAGCACGCCGACGGTGGCCTGGGGCTGGGCGCCGCACCAGTCCAGCGGCACCGGCGGCACCACGTCCGCGGCCAGCCGGTTCTTGATCAGCAGGTTGCCGGCCTGCGGGCCGTTGCCGTGGGTGAGCGCCACCCGGGCGCCCGCCGCCACCAGGTCGGCCACGTGCTCCATGGCCGCCTCGACCGCCGCGCGCTGGGCGTGCGGGGCGGCGCTGCCGTCGGGCGCGGTCATGGCGTTGCCGCCCAGCGCGCTCAGGACCCGCTCGCCGTCGAACGGTCCCGCTGCGTGCCTGCTCACGGGCCCGACCGTAGCCCCGCGGCGGCGGCTCCGCCTGGGCGAAAACAGCCCAGGCGGAGCCGTATGTTCGGCAGATCTGGCCGGTTCGGCGCGCGTGCGGGCGGCCGGCCGGGCGGCGAACCGGCCTGCGGCGTCAGGGGCGTGCGCCGAGCCGGTCCACCCAGCCCATGTCCAGGTACGTGGTCGTCGTGCCGCGCGCCCCGGGCGTGTCGCCGACGCGGTTGTCGGTGGCCAGCAGCCGCCCCGTCGCCGGGTCGACGATCAGGCGGAGGCGGTAGCCGTCGCCGCTCATCGACACGGCGACGCCGCCGCGGCCGAGCGGGTCGGTGGTCCGGCCCTCGGCGCGGATGCCGGGCTGGGCGGCCAGGACCCGGTAGAAGGCGGCCTTGGTGCCCGGTGTGATCGGCCCCGCCAGCAGGCTCTCGGCGGTGCTCCACACGAAGTACTCGAAGGGGCCCGCGATGTCGGTGCCCGTCCGCCGCACGTCCCGCCGGTACCTGCGCTTGAGGTCGGCGGTGAGCGCGGCGGCGTCGGTGGGCAGCTTCAGCAGGGCCTCGACGGTCACCGGTTCGTTGGCGACGACCTCCGCGAACGCCTGGCGGTCGTCGATCACCCGGGGCCTGTCGCCGCGCGGGCCGGTCAGCCGCGGCGCGCCCGCCCTGCGCCACTCCGCCTCGTCCTGCGCGGTCGGGAAGTCGATCTTGCGGTCGATGCCGGTGATCGTGCGGGAGCGGTCGCGGCCGGTGCGCGACAGCCAGCGCTCCTCGGTGGAGGAGTGCCGGTAGGTGTAGGGCAGCTTGGCCCCTCGCCCGTCGCCGCCGTCGGGCAGCTTGACGTTGCTCAGCGTCTGCACGCGGAACTTGGTGTACCAGTAGCGGCCGGGGGTCTCCTCGGTCCGTTCGACGGTCTGGGCGCTGGCCAGCAGGACGCTGCGGGCGTCCACGGGCCCGGTCGGGCGCTGCCGCGTCGCCGCCGTGCGGGGCGCGTCGTCCCGCGCGGCCGGGACGGCG
>NZ_BAABDO010000108.1:0-22944 GCF_039539665.1 Actinomadura keratinilytica | reverse complement strand
CGGAGCATCTGAACATCACCGACAGCAACCGCAGGTTACGGAGAAAAGCTCATTGGGCCTTGCATTCGCACGCTACGATGCGCAGGATAACGCACGAGACTTCCGAGCCACGGCTGCACAACGAGATCACTCTGCGGGGTCCGGGGAATGACGTCACGCCACGCGCACGACGACACACGTTGGGGTGCCACCCCCCTCGTGGAGTCGCCGGGCATACAGGACGAAGCCGTGCAGTCGACGCCGGTACCGGAGTCCGTGGACCTGCCCCCGTACCTCGACGAAGCCCTCCGGGCGCTGGTGGCGCCCGCTGGACGCGCGGTCTCGTTCACGGTCGTGCCCGAGCCCGAGTCGGTCACCGAGGCGCGGCACTTCGCGATGTGCCGCCTGGACGACTGGGGCCTGCAGATGCTCGGCGAAGACGTAGGGCTCGTGGTCTCGGAACTGGTCACCAACGCGCTGCGGCACAGCGGCGGCGGCACCGCGCACCAGGGCTCCGCCCGGCTCGGCCCCATCCCCCACCGCGGAGCGGCGCCCTTTCGCGAGACGAACGGCTATCGCGACGTCACCGGCTGCCGGGACGTGACGGGCTACCGCACGTCCCCCTACGAGACCCGCTACGGCGCCTCGCACTACGAGGCGCCCCGCCCCTGCAACGGGGCGGGCTACCACCCGATCGACCCCCTGGGCTCCGCCCCCACCGCCATCCGGCTGCGGCTGCTCCACCAGGGGTCCTGGCTGCTGTGCGGAATCATGGACGCCAGCCGCGCGGCCCCCCGCCGCAAGGAGCCGGACTACATCGCCGAGACCGGCCGGGGCCTTCACCTCGTCGAGTCGTTCAGCGAACGATGGGGCTGGCGTGCCCTGCCCGATGGCAAGGTCGTCTGGGCGTTGTTCCGCCGTCCCTAGCCGCACGGGGCCCGGCCGTCTCCCGGCAGCGCCGACCGGCTACCGCCCCGCGGCGGTATGGAGCGAGGGTCCTGGGGATAACCCGCGTACGCGGGGTATAGGGCCCATCTCAGCGAACAGGGAGAAAACGGTGGATTTCGCCGTCGAGCGCCGGGTCGAGAAGGACCTCACCATCGTCAAGATCAGCGGGGAGGTCGACGTCTTCACCAGTCCCCGGCTGCGCGAGACCTTGCTCGACATCATCGACGAGGGCGGCGTGCACCTGGTCATCGACCTGGGCGAGGTCACCTTCCTGGACTCCACCGGCCTCGGCGTGCTGGTGGGCATCTACCACCGGCTGCGCGGCCGGGACGGCACCATGGCGTTCGTGGGCGTCAACGACCGGGTGCGCCGCGTCTTCCACGTCACCCAGCTCACCAAGATCTTCGTGCTGCACCGCGACCTGGAGGAGGCGATCGCGGCCCACGAGTCGGCGATGGCCGCCCAGCGCGCCGGCGGCACCGGCGAGAGCGGCCCGCAGCCCACCGCCTGACGCCCCGGCACCGCACCTCTCCCCTACTAGCGCCACGTCTTTTCCCCTACGGCCACATCCGGCGCTCCTACGGCCACATCCGGCTTCCCAAAAGGCGCGACACAGCCTCCCGCCACCCTCGTCGCTCCCGTCTCCGCGGCCCGTGCGACCCGGTACGGTGAACAACAGATCAAGCCCGCCGCCGTGGCCGGTTCCGCCGACGCGCGCGGGACTGTCGTCGACGACCGACCATCGACCGGACGGGAGCGCTCCGTGGCAGAACAGCCGCTGCATGAGCACACGCTCGGCAATGGCCTGCGCGTGGTGGTCTGCGAGGACCATGTCGTACCGCTGGCCGCCGTGAACATCTGGTACGGGGTGGGCTCGCGGCACGAACGGGCCGGGCGCACCGGCCTGGCGCACCTCTTCGAGCATCTGATGTTCCAGGGCTCGGCCAACGTCGCCGAGGGCGAGCACGCCGCCCTCCTGGAGAGCGCCGGGGCCACCTTCAACGCCAGCACGTCGTTCGAGCGCACCAACTACTACGAGACGGTCCCGGTCAGCCACCTGGAACTGGCGCTGTGGCTGGAGGCCGACCGCATGGGGACGCTGCCCGCCGCGCTGACCCAGGCCAATCTCGACAACCAGCGCGACGTGGTGAAGAACGAGCGCCGCCAGCGCTACGACAACCAGCCCTACGGCACCGCGTTCGAGCGCCTGTGCGCGCTGACGTTCCCCGACGGCCACCCGTACGCGCACACTCCCATCGGGTCCATGGAGGACCTGGACGCCACCACGCTCGAAGACTGCGCCGAGTTCTTCGCCACCTGGTACGCCCCCGGCAACGCGGTGCTGTCCATCGTCGGCGACGTCGACCCCGACGAGGCCCTGGCGGCGGTGGAGCGCTACTTCGGCGGCCTGCCCGCCGGGCCGCAGACGCCGCCCGCCCGTCCGGGCGACCTGGGCCCGCTGACCGAGATCAAGGCCGAGGCGGTGGCCGAGGAGGTGCCCTCCCCCGCCTACTTCGCCATGTTCACGCTGCCGTCCGACGGCGGCGCCGACGTCGAGGCCGCCGAGCTCGCCGTGGACATCCTCGGCGGCGGCTCCGGATCGCGCCTGTACGACCGGATGGTGCGGCGCGACCAGATCGCCACGGAGGTGTGGGCCGGGGTGACGCGGCTGGCCTCGGGCCCATCCCTGGCGCTGGTGGAGGCGATCGGCCCGGACACCGACCGGATCGCCGAGGTGCTGGACGAGGAGCTGGCCCGGTTCGCCGAGCAGGGCCCGGACGCCGACGAGACCGCCCGCGCCACCGCGCAGGCCGAGCGCGGCTTCCTTGAGCAGACCGAGACGGTGACGGGGCTGGCCAACGCGCTGTCGCAGAACGCCACCCAGTTCGGCGACCCGGGACGGGTGTTCACCGCGCCCGAGCGCGCCGCGGCCGTCACCGCCGAGGAGATCACCGCGATGGCGCGGCGCTGGCTGGCGCCCGGCGCCCGGACCGTCCTGACGTACGGAGGTGCCTCTTGACCGAGTCCGCCGCGAACACCGCCGGGGCCGCGGGCGCTGCCGGGGCCGCGGGCACGGGCCCGGCCCTGCAGCCGCGCCCCGTCCCCGGGCCGGTCCCGGCGTGGGCGTTCCCGGCCGGTACGGAAGGACGCGTGCCGGACGGCCCCGCGACGCTGCACTGCGACCTGCCGGGACGGCGCCTGGCCGCCGTGCGCCTGGTCCTGCAGGCGGGCGCGGGCAGGGAGGAGGAAGGTTCCGAGGGCGTCGCCACCCTGACGGCGCGCGCGCTGCTGGAGGGCACCGAGCCCGGGGGCGGCACCGCGCTGGCCGCCGCGTTCGAGCGGCTGGGCGCCAGCCTGTTCGCCTCCGCCGACCTGACCGCGCTGCGCATCGCCCTGGACGTGCCGGTGACGCGGCTCGCCCCGGCCCTGGAACTGCTGTCGTCGGTGGTGCGCGGCCCCGCGCTGGCCGACGCGGACGTCAAGCGGCTCGCGCGCGAGCGGCTGGAGGAGATCGCGCAGGAGGACGCCGACCCGGGCAGCCGGGCCATGCGCGAACTGCGCGCGGTGATGTTCCCCGCCGAGGCGCGGGCGTCCCGGCCGACCGGCGGCACCCCCGCCACGGTCGAGGCGATCGAGGGCGCGCACGTGCGGGCCTTCTACGGCGCTGTGGCGCCCGCCGAGGCGACGGCCGTCGTCGCCGGGGACCTGTCCGGGGTCGACGCCGACGCGGCGCTCACGGCCGCTCTGGAGGGCTGGCAGCCGTCCGGCGGGCCGCTGCCCGCCGCCGACACGATCATGCCGACGGCCGGTCCGCGGATCGTCATCGTCGACCGCCCCGGCTCGGTGCAGACGTACCTGAGCATCGGGCACCCCGTCCCGTCCCGCTCGCATGCCGACTGGCCGCTGCTGACGGTGGCCGGGCACGTGCTCGGCGGCGGCCTGACGTCGCGGCTGAACGCGGTGCTCCGCGAGGAGAAGGGCTACACCTACGGGGTGCGCGCGGGGCTGCTGCGGCTGCGCTACTGCGGGCTGTTCATCGCCCAGGGGGCCGTGCACACGGAGGTGACGGCGGACGCGGTGAAGGACGCGCTCACCGAACTGCGCGGCATCGTGTCCCGCGGGGTCAGCAAGGAGGAGTGCGGCGCGTCCGTGCGCGCGCTCGCCGACCGCGCCCCCGCCGAGTACGAGACCTCCCGCGCGGTGGCCGCCGAGCTGGCCGACGCCTGCGCCGGCGGCCTGGGCGCCGGCTACCCGCGGCGCTACCTGGACGCGGTGCGCGCCGCCACCCCGGACGAGGTGACCCGCGCCTACGCCGAGCACGTCGCTCCCGAGGCGCTGACCATCATCGCCGTGGGCGACGCCGCCCAGATCCGCGGCCCGCTGGAGGACCTCGGATACGCGCCGGTGACCGTCACCGCCAAGGAGCGCGCCGAGGGCTGACGCCGGCGGGCGAATCGGGGCTTCCGTCCCCGTTGTTCCGCTCGTCGGCGCGAACCAATGGCATCGTGGGATTCGTCGAAGTGTTGCGGACAGACGCACCGCAGTCGCGAGAGGGGATCGGCCAGTGTCCTATGGGCAGATGCCAGGCGGGTACGGGGCCGGCGGCCCCTCAGGCGGGCCCCTGGGCGGCCCCATGGGCGCTCCTTCGGGCGGCCCCGCGGTGGAGACGATCCTGAACGAGCCGCACTGCCGCCCCGGCGGTGCCGTCGCCGGGAAGGTGTACCTGCGCGGCGGCGCCATGCCGGTGGACATCCGGCACGTCACCATGGCGCTGATGCCGCGCATGGACAACCCCTACGGCGAGCCGACCGCCGGGCCGGAGGTCTACCGGGGGGCGCTGACGCGCTCGTTCCGGCTGGAGCCCGGCCGGCAGCGAGAGCTGTCGTTCTCCATCCCGCTGCCGTACGAGCTGCCGTTCACCACCGTGCTGGGACGGGAGCTGCCCGGCTTCACCATCGGCCTATGCACCGAGGTGGACGCGGTCGGCCAGCCCGACCCGGGTGACATCGACCCGATCTCGGTGGAGCCGCTGGAGTCGCAGCAGTGGGTCCTGGCGTCCGTCTCCCGCCTCGGCTTCAAGATCGGCAACGTCGCGTTCGAGCAGGCCAAGCTGCCCGGCGTTCCGCAGCAGCTGCCGTTCTACCAGCAGATCCGGCTCCTTCCGCCGCCCGCCTACCAGGGGCGGCTCGGCGAGGTCGGGCTGAGCTTCGTGGCGAGCCCGCGCCAGCTGGCGGTGGTGCTGGACGCCGACCCGCGGTCGGGGCCGCACGGGGCGGAGGACGAGCGGTTCGGCCGCTTCCAGTTCCCGCACGGCGAGGTCGCCGAGATCGACTGGACGGCGAAGATCGGCCAGTGGCTCGAGGCCGCCGCGGCCCGGGGCCCGGCGCGGTCCGCCGCCCCCTCGCCCTACGGCCCGCCGCCCTCCCCTCAGAACCAGCACGGTGTGCTGCCCCCGCCGGGCCCCTCCGCCCCCGGTGCGCACAACGCCCCGCCCGGCCACGCGGCCCCGGGCGGCCATGGCGCCGGTGCGGCGGCCGCCGCCTACAACGCTCCGGGCGCTCCGGGGGCGCCGTACGGGCCGGGCCAGTCCTTCCCGCCTCCGGCGCCCGCCCCCGGCTCGTCGCCCATGCCCGGGCAGGCACCGCCTCACGGCACTCCACCGCACGGCACACCGTCCCACGGCACCCCTCCTCACAGCACACCGTCGCACGGGACGCCGCCTCCGGGCACTCCGCCCTACGGCACCCCGCCCCAGGGCACCCCGCCGTACGGCACGCCCCAGGGTCCGGGCCCGTCCTACAACACGCCTCCGCCCGCGCACTCGCCCGCTCCTCCCCCGGCCCCCGGCCCCGCGCCGGCGCACGGCGGGTACCCGAGCGGCCCCAACCCGTACCCGCCCGCGGCCCACCCCGGGCAGGCGCCGGGCCACTACCCGCCGCCACCGCAGAGCCCGCCGCCCGCCCACCACGGCAAGCACCATCCGCACAAGCACCATCCGCACTGGGGCGCCGTCGCCGCCGGCGGGGTGGCCGCCGCGGGCGTCGCGGGCGGGATGGCCGCGGCGGGTGTCGGGTTCGACGCGATGGGCAACGCGGTCGGCGGCGCCGCCGCGTTCGCCCACGACGCCGCCGCGCAGGCCGCCGCGAACTACGTCGGCAACGCCGCCGCCGACGTCGCGCGCGCCGCCGCCGGAGAGGTCGCCAACGAGGTGGCCGGGGAGGTCGCCGGAGGCATCGGCGAGGCCCTGGGCGAGCTGCTCGGCGGCCTGTTCGGCTGACCTCGCCGCGTCCGCTGGTTAGTGTCGGGAGCGCCCGCCCGTCCCGAGGAGCCCGATGACCACGCTGATCCTGGTGCTGCTCTGCCTCGCGATCGCCGGACGCGAGCTCTACCTGGCCTCCGACAAGAGACTTCCGCGCGCGCAGGCCGAGCTGCGCCGGCTGGACGATCAGGTCGTGCGGCTGGCCGAGGGCCTGGACGCGGTGCGCGCGCAGCTGGCCGCCTTCCCGCCGGACGCGCCGCCGAACGCACCCCCGGAGGCGCCGGCCGCCCCGTCCGCCCCGCGGGTGGCCGCCGAGCCCGACGCCGGCACCGTGCACGAGATGTTCGACCGGCTCGGCGCCATCGAAGACCGGCTGGACCGCCTCGACCAGGAGATCGCCGCGCTGTCCGGGCAGCTGGCCGGGCTGGAGCTCGACCGGGACGCCCAGCGCGCCCTGGCCCGCTCGCTGGACGCCGTCGAGGAGGTCACCGGGGAGCTGCGGCGCGAGATGCTCGACCGGCTCGCCCGCGAGGAGGGCGTCGTCACCGGGCTGCTGCTCAGCGAGCGGGGCGAGGCCGAGGCGCTGCTGGCCGAGGCGTACGAGCGCGCCGCGGCCGAGTTCGGGCTGCGGGTGCGCGTACGGGACCGGCGCGACGCCGAGGCGGCGAACGGCGGCTACCGGGGCACCGCCTTCCAGCTGTCCGGACGGCGCCCCGACGCGCTGGCCGAAGAACTGCTGACCTACGCCCGGGGCCTGTACGACCCGCAGGACCCGTCGGCGCTCGGCGCACTGCTCACCGAGCTGGCGCACCTGCGCGGCGGCGGCGTCGCGCGCCTCGGCGCGTTCACCGCGGTCCGCACGCCCACCGGGCTGATCTGCGGCCTGCTGCCCGACGGCGACGGGGAGGGCGCGCCGCCCGCCGACGAGCCGTGGGACCTGGCGGCGCGCCTGCGCGACCTGCCCGACGAGCGGCGCTGCGACCTCAGCTGGCTGTGCGCCGACGAGTGAGCGCCCCCGGGCGGCCGGCGGGCTAGGGGCGCAGGAACCTCGGCGCGCCCGTCCCGGCCCGGTCGACGCTGAACGCCAGCAGGCAGCGGGGCGTGCGGGCGGCGTCCACGCGCAGGCACACGCCGAGGGCGAGGTTCGGGTCGACGACCACCACCCGCCGCAGCGCCCGCAGCGCGCGGCGGGCCCGCGCCCGGCTGTCGGGACGCGCCGGATCGTTCAGCGCGGCCGCCACGACCCGTCCCGCGTACCGCCACAGCGCCGCCGAGTCCAGGATCCGCGTGCCCGCCGCGGTGAGGTCGCCGACGATGACCACTCCGGTGTCGTCGTCCTCGCCGGGCGGGGAGGTGGCCAGCGCGCCCTCGCGGGGCCTGCCGGGCCGGGCGCCGGGCGCCAGCGGCCCGCCGACGGCGCGGTGGTAGCGCAGCGGGTCGAGGGTGTCGATGACGAACGCCCCCGCGTACGGCCAGGACGCCCGCGTGCGGGGCTGGGGCCGCGCGGCGTCGGGGCGCCGGGTCCGGTGCGCGCTGAGGTCGAGGACCATGCCGGCGTCGTCCAGCCACACCGGTACGCCGAGCCGCACGCCGCCGCCCCGGTCGAGGACGTCGGTGACCTCCCACAGCAGGTCGGCGCCGCGGTTGAGCCGCGCCGCCAGGCCCAGCCCGGGGAACGCCCCTTCGAGCACCGCGAGCATCGCCTGCCATGCGCCGCTGCCGACGAACTCGTTCATGAAGTCCTCGGCCAGCGCCGCCCGCCGCTCGGGGTCGGCCATGACGTCATCGGCCACAACGTCGTCGGCCACAACGTCGTCGGCCACAACGTCGTCGGCCACAACGTCGGAAGCCGCGCCGTCGGAAGCCGCGCCGTCGGAAGCCGCGGTGTCGGGGGCCGCGGCGTCGTTCGCCTTCCGGGGCGGGTCCGCCGACAACGCCGTGGGCGGGGCCGCTGCCGCCTCCATCACCGGGCGGACGGGCTCGGGCGTCGCGCCGGGTATCTCCGTGAGCGGCGGTCGGGGGGCAGGGGGCGGCGCCGGTGGCGCCTCGGCGGGAGACAGCTGTTCCGTTGAAGGCGGCGGTGCCACCGGGGACGGTTCCGGTGGGGGCGGGGACGCCGGGGCGGTGTCCGTGGGGACGTGGACCCAGTCGGCGGGCGGCGGCTCAGGACGGGCGGAACTGCGCCCCGCCACGCGGACGTCGCCGGGGTGGGGCACGGGGGGAGGGGACGCAGGAGGGGTGTCGGGCTCCTCGGGGCCCTCGGGCTCGGGTTCGGAACGGGGACGGTCACGCGGTCCGAATCTCACGTTCCCGATCCTGCGGTGCGGAGGTGATCCACGGCAAGGCGGCGGACGGATGTTGCGATCAAGACCACCCGGCCGGACGGGGCGCCGAGCCGAACAGGGCGGCGCACAGGTGCTCCAGGCGGTCGGGGCCGTCGTCGGCGGCGAGCACGGTGAGCACGGGCTCCTCTCCGTCGCCGGTGTCGACGGTGTCCGGGCGCAGCCGCACGGCCACCTCGCGGCGCAGCGCCTCCCGCTCGCCGTGCGCGGCGGCCACGTCCTGCAGGCCGACGGAGACGATCTGCGGGAGTCGCACGACGAGGGGCCGGGCGCCCGCGGGCAGCTCGGCGAGCCACAGGTCGAGCAGGCGGCGGGCGAGGCCGTTGAGCAGCCGCCCCCACGGGCCGACCAGGGCCGGGGGGACGTTCTCGGTCTGCAGCTCGGGCAGGCCGAAGCGGGCCAGGCCCCTGGTGGTGAACCAGAAGCCGTGCCGTCCGGCGGTGTGCGGGAGCAGCATCCAGTCGACCAGGCGGATGCGGCCGTCCGGGCCCGGAAGGGAGCGTTCCAGGCGGTCGGCGGCGAGCATCTGCGGGGTGAAGACGTCGACGACGGGCCCGCCGACCGCCCCGGCCACGGCGCGGGCGGCCCACTCGTGGGCGGGCGGCCAGCCCGGCCGGTAGGCGGCGTGCACGACCAGCAGGTGGGACGCGGCGGCGAGGGCGGCCAGGTCGGCGCGGGTGGCGCCGTAGGCGGCCAGCAGCCGGGCGGGCGGCGGCGGGACGTCCTCGGCGGGACGCAGGTCGAGCGTCAGCATCGGGCTGTCGACCATGCCCAGCACCAGGTCGCGCAGCGGCGGCGCGACGTGCCGGGCGACCCGTTCGCGCACCAGCCCGCGCGGGTCCGCGGCCGGTGCCGTCAGCCCGGCGACGTACGTGGCGCGCAGGGTCTCCGGAACCGGCAGCGTCAGCAGCTCGCCCACCTGGCCCCCAGTCCGCTGGGCCCGCCCGCGGCGGGCCGTCGACGCGACCCTACGATCGCACCACCTACCGACACTCCTCAGGATCTGTCGCAAAAGCGACAATCTCCTGTCGCGACGGCCGGTCAGAGTGGATGCTCGAACCAGACGATCTTGCCGAGGTCGCCGCGCCGGGTGCCCCACCGCTGCGCCAGATGGGCGACCAGCTGCAGGCCGCGTCCGGACTCGGCGGTGGGGTCGGTGCGGCACAGCCGGGGCAGCTCGCGCCCGTCGTCGCTGACCTCGCACAGCAGCGAGTCGCACTTGATCAGCCGCATCCCCACCGCGCCCGCGCCGTGCACCAGGGCGTTGGTGACCAGCTCGCTGACGAGCAGCTGCACCGTGTCGGCGGCGTCCGCCAGGCCCCACTCGGCCAGCCGGGACGCCGCCAGCGCACGGGCCCGGCCGACCATGCTGGGCTCGGGGTCCAGCGTCCAGGACGCCACGTGCTCGGCGGGGATGCCGTCCAGGCCCACCGCGACCAGGGCCACGTCGTCGGCCGGGGCGGGGCCGTCGAGCATGCCGAGCGCGGCGTCGCAGGTGGCGTCCAGGGTGCGCGGGGAGCCGGCCAGCCGCCCGCACAGCTCCGCCAGGCCCCGTTCGATGTCGCGGTCGCGGCGCTCCAGCAGGCCGTCGGTGCACAGGACCAGGCGGGCCCCGTCGGGGACGCCGACCTCGACGGTCTCGAACGGCCCGCAGCCCACCCCGATCGGTAGTCCGGGCGGCAGCCGCAGCACCGTGCCGCCGCCGTCCGGGGACACCAGCACCGGCGGCAGGTGGCCGGCGTTGGCGAGCTGGCAGCGCCGCGCCACCGGGTCGTACACCGCGTACAGGCAGGTGGCCAGGCAGTCGTCGCCGAGCCGGCGGGCCAGCCCGTCCAGCTCGCGCAGCAGCCCGTCGGGCCGCAGGTCCTGCCCGGCCAGGGTGCGCACGGCGGTGCGCAGCTGCCCCATGACCGCCGCGGACGTCACGCCGTGGCCCATCACGTCGCCGATCACGATGCCCAGGCGGCAGCCGGGCAGCGGGATCGCGTCGAACCAGTCGCCGCCGACCTGGGCGGCCTGCCCGGCGGGCAGGTAGCGGAAGCACACCCGCGCCCCGGCGGTGCGCGGCGGATCGGCGGGCAGCATGGCCCGCTGCAGCTCGCGGACCTGGCGCACCTCGCGCCGGTAGAGCCGGCCGTTGTCGACGCACAGCGCCGCGCCGCGCGCCAGCTCGTCGATCAGGGCGAGGTCGAGCCGCTCGAAGTCGGGCCGGTCGGGGCGGCGCAGCAGCGTGCAGGTGCCCAGCACCTGGCCGCGGGCGATCAGCGGGACGACCAGCAGCGCCCGCCCCGCCAGCAGCGGGCCGAGGTCGCGGGCGGCGAACGCGGCGCAGATCCGTTCGGCCTGGCGGCGGGTGACCCGCCGGATGTGCACGGGGCGCCCGGTGCGCATCACCTCGACGAACGGGGTGCCGCGCGGGTGCCGCAGCGCCTGCCCCTGCGGGACGGTGTCGATCCAGCGTTCGGCGTCGTCGTGCACGACGGCCACCCGGCGCATGAGGGTGTGCTCGTCGACGCGGCCGGGCGGCTCGTCGTCGGAGGCGACCCGCTCCAGCAGCTCCACGGCGGCGAAGTCGGCCAGCCGGGGCACCAGAACCTCGGCCAGCGCGCGGCAGGCCTGCAGATGGTCCAGAGAGCTGCCGATGTGCTCGCCCGCCTCGCCCAGGAACGCCAGCCGGTCCCACACGGCCATCGCCTCTTCTCCCTGCCGGGGTCGCGCTATCGGGACGGGCACCCGCGTCCGGCCGGGTGGCTGCGGTTCGGCCGCCCCCGGCACGGCGGTGTGCGGCCGGAACTGCAGGTCGCCGGGCACGCTCGCCCGGTACGGCACGATCGGCAGCCGCACGGTGACGGACAGGTTGACGGCCGGATGGCCCATCGCCAGCACCCGCGCGGCGATGCGCTCGGCCGCGGCGGCGTCCGACGGCCGCAGCAGCGTGGCCAGCCGCCGCCCCAGGCCCGCGGGGTCCTCGCCGCCGGTCGGCACGAGGGACGGTTCCACCCACACCAGGCGCACCCCGGACATCGGCCGCGGCAGCTCCTCGTCATTCGCCGCCGCGGACGTGTCGCCCACGCTCACACCGGGGCCCTCCTCGCGCAGCCGCCGCATGTCGGCGGCCATCGCCACCAGCCGCACGCCCTCCGGCGAGTCGGTGCGGAGGGGGTAGACCCACCAGGCGATCTCGGCGATCTCGCCGTCGTCGACGCGCGGCACCTGGAATGTGCCGCACCACACGTGGGCGAACGCCCCGGGCTCGAACACCCCGCGGTGCTCGCGCGGAAGGCGCAGCAGACAGGTGAGGGGGCGGCCGACGGCCCGCCTTCGGTCGACGCCGAACAGCTCCGCGGCGACGCGGCTCCAGTGCGTGACGCGGCCGTGCACGTCGAGGGCGACGAGCGCCAGCCGCGCCACGCCCAGCAGGTGCCGGTCGAGCAGGGGCGGAGCGCCCGGCCGCGGCGCGTCGAGCGGCCGCGCGGTCATGGACGGCGTATCGGACAGCGGCGTATCGGACAGCGGCGTATCGGACAGCGGCGTGTTGGACGGCGGCGTGTTGGGGCGCGGGGCGGGCGGCTCGCCGCCGTGTGCGCCGGACGCCCCGAGCTGATCCCGAGCGATGACCACGCGGACCCCTCTCTGGAAGGCGGTGGGCGCCACCGCTTCCGACAACCCGCGGTACAGAGGACGCTACCTTCTGTGAGGGGCGCGCGCTCGCAGACCGCGGAACTCGGCGGGATCCGCGTCCGGGACGCCTGTGCACCGGCACGCCGTCCATCCGGGAGGCAACCGACTGGCGGGGATTGACGCGCCCCTATACCCTGGATTAAGGACGAGTTCGTACGAAGACCGCAAAATGTGACCGACGCCACGCAACCGATCTGCTAGCGTTTGGCGTCTTATTTACCGGGAACGCCATCAACGGAGTGGCAGCGTCGATCGAGCGCGACCCGCGACGTCCCGATGACGGGGTCGCCCTGGCACCGCACCGATCCGCGCACCCCCTCGGCCCACCCGCCATGCGCGGCCGAGGCCCGGCCCGGCCGGCCCGGCCTCACCGGAGAACGTCTCCGGGAGCCGAACCGCCGCGGCGCGCGGCGACGAGCGCCGCGTCGGGCACCGGCGCCGAACCGGCCGGAACGGTGAAACGTAACTTCTGACAGGGCGGTCAGCCGCCCGACCGCGCGCACCGACCGCGCGCGAGCAACCGGCCCATCCGGGTCACGACCTTTCGGGGAGCGACTTTGCCGACTGCGACCATGCCTGCCAAGCACAGCCCCGCGGACGCGGCGCGTTACGAACGCGACGTGCTGCCGCTGGTCGACCCCCTGTACGCCAGCGCCGTGCGCATGACGCGCAACAGCGCCGACGCCGAGGACCTCGTGCAGGAGACCCTCGCCAAGGCGTACGTGAACTTCCACCAGTTCCAGGAGGGCACCAACCTCAAGGCGTGGCTGCACCGCATCCTCACCAACAACTTCATCAACAACTACCGCAAGCGGCAGCGCGAGCCGCAGCGCGCCGGCTCCGAGGAGCTGGAGGAGTGGCAGATCTCCCAGGCCGCCACGCACTCGGCCGGGTTCCGCTCCGCCGAGTCCGAGGCGCTGGAGCGCATCCCGGACGGCGAGATCGTCGAGGCCCTGCGGGCGCTGCCCAAGGAGTTCCGTGACGCGGTCTACCTGGCCGACGTCGAAGGCTACGCCTACAAGGAGATCGCCGAGATGATGGGCACGCCCATCGGCACCGTGATGTCCCGGCTGCACCGGGGCCGCAAGCAGCTGCGCGAGGCCCTGGCAGGCCACCGCCGCGCCCACACGCTCGCGGCATGAGCGGCGCCCCGCCGCCGGGCGGCGCGCCCCGCGACTCCGCACGATCCCGTGGTCACCCGGTGGCCACGGGATCGCCCGTTTGAGGGGCACCCTCCCGGGCGCCGTGTAGTCGCCTGACTACAGTTGGTCATGTCCGCTTGTGGACACGCGACCTACTCGATGACACCGGGAGATCCAATGCCGCATCTCGTCGCCACCGCACTCGCCGGCGCCGCCCTGGCCGTGCTGCCCGCCCTGCCGGCCCACGCCGCGCCGACGGCCGCCCCTACGACCGGCAACACGACCGACGCGACGGCCGCCCCGCGCGGCGTCCGCGGCCAGCTGCGCCTGACCCTGACCTACCCGGGGCAGAGCACCTCCGGCACCCGCACCGTCACCCTGCGCTGCGATCCGCACGGCGGCAGCCACCCGCGCGCCGCCACGGCCTGCGCCGAGCTCAACCGCCGCAGCGGCAGGCTTGACCGCGGGCCCGATGACGCCATCTGCACCATGAACTACTCGCCCGTCGTCGCCTCGGCCAAGGGCACCTGGGGCGGGCGGCCGGTCGACTTCCGCAAGGAGTACCCCAACGACTGCGTGCTGCGGTCGCAGACCGGCTCGGTCTTCGCCTTCTGAGCACCGTTTCCCGAGCACCGGCCTGCTCCGGGGCCGCGCCCGGCAGGGCTGGTCGGCGCGTGGCGCGGCGCGTCCGAGACAACCGGACCGCCGCGCCGCGCATACAGCCGCACCTCTCGGGTAATGCGCCGGGGCAGGCCACCCCCTACGCCGGGTTAGGAGCGCCCCCGTTGTCGCGAAGAGTGAGCGACGTCATGACCCGCCGCCCCCGGGTGCTGCCCCTGGAGGCGCCCCTCCACGAGGCGGCGCGGATCATGCGTGACGAGGGCATCGGCGACGTTCTGGTCACCCTGGGCGGCCGGCTGTGCGGGCTGGTCACCGACCGCGACATCGTGATCCGCGGGGTCGCCGAGCGGCGGGACGCCGCGCACACCACGCTGGGCGAGGTGTGCAGCGCCGCCTTGGTGACGGTCGGCCCCGACGACGACCTGGGCACCGCGGCGCGGCTGATGCGCGACCAGGCGGTCCGGCGCCTGCCGGTGGTGGACGCCGAGCGGCGCCCGGTCGGCATCGTGTCGATCGGCGACCTGGCCAGGGTCGACGGCCTGGGGCCCGGCGTGCTGGCCGGCATCTGCCAGGCGCCGCCGAACGTCTGAAACGCCGCGCAGTCGTGCCCGTGTCCCCTCGGTGACCATCGCGGGCCACCGGGCGACCGGGCCCTGTGCGGGGTGTGAATCGGCCGTTCGACCGGATACCGTCGGGGTTGTGCCGCCCGCCGAGCCCGTGCTCACCGACCGGCTCGCCTTCGAGATCGCCCGGCTGGGCGTCGTCGGCGAGTCGTCCGACGTGGGCACCCTGCACCGGGTGACCGAACTGGCGTGCCGCACGGTGCCGGGGTGCGCGGGGGCGTCCGGCGTCCGCTGGAGCATCCCCCGGTCCCCGGGCGACCGGCCCGAGCCGCTGGCGTCCGCCGCCAGCCACCCCGATCTGGCCGAGATCGTCGACCGGCAGCTCGCCCGCGGCCACGGCCCCATGCACGAGGTCGTGAGCACCCGCCGCCCCGCCATGTCCGACGAGGTGCTGGCCGAGACGCGGTGGCCGGAGGCCACGGCGGACATGCTGCGCCGCGGCATCCGCTGCTTCACCACCACGCCGCACGTCAAGGAGCCCGTACTGGTCACCCTCAGCCTGTACGGGGTGCGGCCGCGCGCCCTGTCCTCGGGCGGCCCCGGCGGGCAGGGGCAGCACGCGCTGGCCGCGCTGCTGGTGGCCCAGGGCAGCGCCGCCCTGTCCAACAGCCTGCAATACGAACAGGTGCACCGCACCGCCGTGCAACTCCAGGAGGCGGTCGAGTCCCGGGCGGTCGTCGACCAGGCCAAGGGCATCCTCATGCACGCGCTGGGCTGCGACGCCGACCAGGCGTTCGCCGAGCTGCGCCGCATCTCCCAGACCCGGCACGTCAAATTGACCGCCCTGGCCCAGCGGATCGTGGGTGACCAGGGGCTTCGGTAGATCGTCCAGTGGGCCGCGGACCCGTGGGGAGCATAGGCTGCTTCGCACGGAGGCCGTAACAGGACAGGCCCGCCGCCCGGAAGCCGGGCACCGGCCCGTTCCCGTCACGCCGCCTCGCGAGAGCAGGAGTGCCCATGCCCGACCAGCTCGAACCGGAGAGTCTGACGCGCGAGATCGGCGACCTTGAGACGCGGATCGCCGAGCTCCGCCAGGCCGCCGGCATGCGCGAGGCCGACCCCCGGGCCACCCTCGACGCCGCCCTGGTGGAGCTGGATCTGGCCCTGACCGCCCTGCACACCCTGAACACCGACCGAGGCGCGGCGGCCGGCCGCGCCTCGGCCGCCGCCGAGAACGAGCGGAGGGTGCTGCGGACGGTGTTCCAGGACGCGCCCGTCCCGCTGTTCCTGCTGGACCGCGGCGCGGGCGTGCGCCGCGTCAACCGGCAGGCGGCGGCGCTGCTGGGCACCTCCCCCGGCTATGTGTCGGGCAAGCGGTTCACCGCCTTCTGCGATCTGCCGACCCGGGCCGCGCTGCGCTCCCGGCTGGCCGCGGTGGTGCGCACCGGGCGGCGGTGCCGCGCGCGGGTGCGGTTCCTGGGCGGCGCCGGCCCGGTGGACGCGGTGGTGACGCTCGTCAGGGTGTGGATCCGCGGCGAACCGGACCCGATGGTGGTCGCGGCCGCCGCACCGGCCGACGGCGCGGCGGCGGAGCAGGAGCACGAGCCGGAGCGGCCCGCCCGGCGGCGCGTCCCCGGCGCGGCCGCCCCGTCCATACCCCGACCGGCCATGCCGCAATCGGCCGCGGTACCCGGCGACGACGGGGCCGTGGCGACGATCGTGCACCGGATGGACGTGCTGGCGAGCGCCAGCGAGCTGCTGCTCCAGGAGCCGGTCTTCAACGAGACGGTCGCGGTGCGGCGGTGCGCCCGGCTGCTGGCCGCCGAGCTGGCCGACTGGGTGATCGTCGATCTGGTGCCCGACACGCCCGGCCAGCCCGGCGCGGCCGCGGCCGAGGCCGCCCGCGCCGCGGAGGGGCCCGAGCTGCGCCGCCAGGTCGTGCTGGGGCCGCCGGACGAGGCGTCCGCCGAGGCCGCCCGCCTGATCGAGGAGCTGGCGCCCGCCGCCGACACCCTGCCCGGCACCGTCCACGCCGGCCGCAACAGCGCCCTGCACCCGCACGTGGAGGAGCTGGACCTGCTGGGGACGTGCGAGGACGGCCAGCCGGTGTGCGTCAAGATCGGCGCCGGTTCGGTGCTGTGCGTGCCGGTGGAGGACGGCGAACGCTGCCTGGGCGCGATCACCCTGGCGGTCAGCGGCGAGCACGGCCCGTTCGACCTGCTCGACCTGTCGGTGGCGCAGCGGCTGGGCCGCTACGTGGCGCTGGTGATCCGCGCGGCCCGGCTGTACCGGCGCCGCGCGCAGGTCGCCGACTCGCTGCAGGCCAGCCTGCTGCCCAGGCGGCTGCCCTCGGTCCCGGGGCTGGCGCTGGTCGGGCGCTACATCGGCGCCACCGACGGCGTCGAGGTCGGCGGCGACTTCTACGACGTGTTCCCCACCCCGGACGGCTGGGGGCTGGTCCTCGGGGACGTGTGCGGCAAGGGCGAGGACGCCGCGGCGGTGACCGCGACCGCGCGGCACGGCGTCCGGCTGCTGTCGCGCCGCAAGGCCGGTCCCGCCGAGGTGCTGTCCGAGGTCAACGAGGTGCTGCTGGACGAGGACCGGTTCGTCACCGCCGTGCTGGCCACGCTGGTGCAGGGCAGCGAGCGGGTCACGGCGTCGCTGGGCTCGGCGGGGCATCCGCCCGCGATCGTGGTCCGGGCCGACGGGGTGATCCGCACGGCCTCGGGCGGGGGCGTGCCGCTCGGGCTGTTCGACGACTTCGACGCCGGGTGCGACACCGTCGCCCTCGGCCCGGGCGACACCCTGTACCTGTACTCCGACGGGGTGCTGGAGGCGTGCGACATCAGGCGGCGGCAGTTCGGGATCGACCGGCTGATGGACGTGCTGGCCGCGAACGCCGCCGCCCCGCTGGAGGACATGCTCGGCGCCGTGGAGAGCGAGCTGCTGGACTTCTGCGACGGCGACCTGCGCGACGACGTGTCCATGCTGGCCGTCCGCGTGCTGCCGCCCGGTCTCAACTGACCCCCGGGTACCCCCATATGACTACATGAACCAAGATGTATCGCTTGAGTGTCCGATGACCGGGTAATTGGGCGTTCATGGAACGCACCTCCTTCGCACCGCCCGCCGAGCGGCCCCGCAACGAGACCGAGCACGAGCGTCTCGACCGGCAGCTGATGGAGCTGCTGCAGGGCTACCGCGTCGCGGTCACCGGCGTGCAGGTGCTGTTCGCGTTCCTGCTCACCGTGCCGTTCGCGGTCGGCTTCGGCGAGGTGGACGCGACCGGCCGCGTCCTGTACTACGTGGCGCTGTTCGGGGCCGCGCTGGCGTCGATCTGCTTCATCGCCCCGGTCACCCAGCACCGGATCCTGTTCCGCCTGGGCCAGAAGCCGCTGCTGATCCGGCGCGCCAACCGGTTCGGGATCTGCGGGGCGCTCGCCCTGGCGCTGTCGATCACGGCCGCCACCACGCTGATCGTGGAGACGCTGCTGCCGGACGCGGCGGCGGCCGCCACGGCGGCGGCCGTCGCCGCGCTGTGCGGGTGGGCGTGGTTCGTCCAGCCGCTGCTGTCGCGCCGCGCCGCGCCTGCCGCCCATGCCGCCCGCGGCGCCGGCGAGGATCGCGCGGATCCCGGCGAAGGGCCCGACGGCGAGGTCACGGGCGGCTCCGGCGCCGTCCCGCGCGAGACGGCGCCGGACCGCGACGACCGGTGAGCCCGCCGCGGCCGGCCCGGTGCGCGATCAGATGCGCGATCAGTACGACTTGCCGAACAGGATGCGCTTGCCGTACGCCGACGGGCGCCCGCACTTGACGCACACGCCGTGCTCCTCGGGCGCCTGCTCGGGGATGACCCGGGGGGTGGCGGCGGTGTCGGCCTTGATGTCGTCCTCGCACTCGCCGCGGCCGCAGTGGAACGCGTTGGCCCAGCCGCCGGCGACCTGGGCTGTGAAGTCGTCCCAGGAGTCGACGACGGCGGTGTGCTCGTCGCGGAACGCCTCGGCGCGGGCCAGCAGGAACGCCTGGAAGTCGGCGAGCACACCGGGCAGCAGCTCGGGCACCTTCTCCAGCGGGATCTGCTCCTTGCCCTGGCCCTCGACGGTCGGCAGCCGCCGCACGACGGTGGCGACGCCGTTCTCCAGGTCGCGCATGCCGAGCTCGATGCGGACCGGGACGCCGCGCATCTCCCACTCGTTGAACTTGTACCCGGGGGTGAGCTGGGGGCGGTTGTCGTCCACGTGGACGCGGATGCCCATCGCCTTGATCGCCGCGCCCAGGCGGCGGGCCTCGGCGGCGGTGCGCTCGCCCTGCTCCTTGCGCCCGATCGGGACGACCACCACCTGGTAGGGCGCCAGCCGGGGCGGCAGCACCAGGCCCTTGTCGTCGCCGTGCGTCATGATCACGCCGCCGAGCATGCGGGTGCTCATGCCCCAGGACGTGGTGTGGGCCAGCTTGAGCTGCCCCTCCTCGTCCTGGTACTGGATCTCGAACGCCTTGGCGAAGTTGGTGCCGAGGTAGTGGGACGTGCCGGCCTGCAGGGCCCGGCCGTCGCGCATCATGCCCTCGATGGTGTAGGTGCGCACGGCGCCCGCGAAGCGCTCGCCGGGGGTCTTCTCCCCCGCCACCACCGGCATGGCGGCCAGCTCGCGGGCCACGCCGGCGTAGGTGTCCAGGGCCCACTTGGTCTCGCGCATCGCGTCTTCCTCGTCGACGTGCGCGGTGTGCCCCTCCTGCCACAGGAACTCGGTGGTGCGCAGGAACATCCGGGGCCGCATCTCCCAGCGGACCACGTTGGCCCACTGGTTGAGCAGCAGCGGCAGGTCGCGGTGCGACTCGATCCACTTGGCCATGTACTCGCCGATGACCGTCTCGGAGGTGGGCCGCACCACCAGCGGCTCCTCCAGGTCCTTGCCGCCCGCGTGCGTCACCACGGCCAGCTCGGGCGAGAAGCCCTCGACGTGCTCGGCCTCCCGCTTGAGGTAGGACTCGGGGATGAACAGCGGGAAGACGGCGTTGTCGTGCCCGGCGTCCTTGATGCGCCGGTCCAGGTCCGCCTGGAGCAGCTCCCAGACCCGGTACCCGTACGGTCGGATGACCATCGTCCCCCGCACCGGACCACGGTCGACGAGCTGGGCCTTGATGACCAGCTCGTTGTACCAGGCGGAGAAATCTTCGCTCTGCGGCGTCACACCTTCACGACTCACGCTGACGAGGGTACTAACAGACGCCGCCCGCCCAGCACACATTCCCTCTCCTGGTCAAGCCTCCCTCCCCCGCCCCCGCCGCAGCGGTGCCCACGGCGCGGGGAAAACCTGTTGCATCGGAGCAGGACGGGTTCGAACACTCGGGACGGGTCCATGGGTCGGCTGTCGAGGGGGACATTGCCGTGGGGCACGTCGAGGTTGGGCATGTCGGCTACACGCTGCCGGACGGGCGGGTCCTGCTGGACGATGTGTCGTTCCGCGTGGGCGACGGGGTGGTCGCCGCGCTGGTCGGGCCGAACGGGGCGGGCAAGACCACGCTGCTGCGGCTGATCGCCGGGGATCTCACGCCGCAGCGGGGGACGATCTCGCGCAGCGGCGGCATCGGCGTGATGCGCCAGTTCATCGGCAACATCCGGGACGAGACGTCGGTGCACGACCTGCTGCTGTCGACGGCGCCGACGGCCCTGCGGGACGCCGCGGCCCGGCTGGAGGCCGCCGAGCTGGCCATGATGGAGCGCGACGACGAGCCCACCCAGATGCGGTACGCCGAGGCGCTGGCGGGGTGGGGCGACGCGGGCGGCTACGAGATCGAGGTGCTGTGGGACGCCTGCTGCATGGCGGCGCTGGGCGTCCCGTACGAGTCGTGCCGGTGGCGGGAGGTGCGGACGCTGTCGGGCGGCGAGCAGAAGCGCCTGGTGCTGGAGGCGCTGCTGCGCGGCCCGGACGAGGTCCTGCTGCTGGACGAGCCCGACAACTACCTGGACGTCCCCGGCAAGCAGTGGCTTGAGGCGCGGCTGCGCGAGACCCCCAAGACGGTGCTGCTGGTGTCGCACGACCGGGAGCTGCTCCACCGGGCCGCCGACCGCATCGTCACCGTCGAGGCCGCCAAGGTGTGGATCCACGGCGGCGGTTTCGCCACGTACGCGCAGGCGCGCCGGGACCGCAACGAACGCCTGGAGGAGCTGCGGCGCCGCTGGGACGAGGAGCACGCCAAGCTCAAGGAGCTGGTCAACACGCTCAAGCAGAAGGCCTCCTACAACTCCGACATGGCGCCCCGCTACCAGGCGGCGCGCACGCGGCTGCGCAGGTTCGAGGAGGCCGGGCCGCCGGAGCTCCCGCCGCGCGACCAGAACATCAGGATGCGGCTGCGCGGCGGCCGCACCGGCAAGCGGGCGGTGGTCTGCGAGGGCCTGGAGCTGACCGGGCTGATGCGGCCGTTCGACGCCGAGATCTGGTACGGCGAGCGGGTCGCGGTGCTGGGGTCGAACGGGTCGGGCAAGTCGCACTTCCTGCGGCTGCTGGCGGCCGTGGCCGAGGAGCTGCCGCGCGGCGCCACGCCGGTGGAGCCCGTCGCGCACCGCGGGGTGGCGCGGCTTGGGGCGCGCGTCGTGCCGGGGCTGTTCGCGCAGACGCACGCGCGGCCCGACCTGGCGGGCCGGACGCCGCACGAGATCCTGAGTACCGAGAACGCGCTGCTGCGCAACGACGCGATGGCGGCGCTGGCGCGCTACGAGCTGCAGGTGTGCGCCGAGCAGCCGTTCGAGACGCTGTCGGGCGGGCAGCAGGCGCGGCTGCAGATCCTGCTGCTGGAGCTGGGCGGGGCGACGCTGCTGCTGCTCGACGAGCCGACCGACAACCTCGACCTGGCCAGCGCGGAGGCGTTGCAGGAGGGGCTGGAGTCGTTCGAGGGGACGGTGGTGTCGGTCACGCACGACCGGTGGTTCGCCGGCTCGTTCGACCGGTTCCTGGTGTTCGGGGCGGACGGCTCGGTGTACGAGGCGCCCGAGCCGGTGTGGGACGAGAAGCGGGTGTCGCGGGCGCGCTGAGCGCGGGTCTGCGGGTCGCCGGTCAGGGGGCCGCGGGTGAGAGGGGCACCGGTCAGAGGGTGAGGTCGAAGGAGACCCGCACCTCGTCGGCCAGTTTGAGGGCGCCGAAGAACGCCGAGTAGGGCTTGATGCCCCAGCGGGTCTGCTTGACGGTCGTCTCGCCGGTGAGCCGGTCGCCGTCCGCGGCGGCCGTGACGGTCAGCGGCTCGGTGCGGCCGGCGACCGTCAGCTCGCCCTCGACGGTGAACCGCTCGGGCGCGCCGCCGACCCGGGTGGACCGGAAGGTGATCTGGGGATGCTCGGCGGCCCGCAGGACCTCCCGCATGTTGGCGGCGATCTGCTCGCGGTCGGCGTCCGACAGGGGCAGCACCCCGCCGGTGCCCTCGCGCACCCGCAGGCCGGCCACGTCCACGGCGACCTCGACCGACGAGTCGCCGGGGCCGCCGCCCACGACGGCGGTGCCGCGCCAGCGGGTCGCCTCGATCGTCAGGTCGTGCCCGGCGCGGCGGCCCAGCCCGCTGCGGCTCGTCCTGATCAGCAGCCGCCCGTCGTCGGGCCCGAACTCGTGCGTTCCCTCGCGCAGTGCCATGGCTCCTCCCCCGATACGTCTCACGTTACGCCGCGGGTCGTCAGCGGTCGGCGCCGATCCGGGGGCCGACGCAGCGGACCCGGGCCCGCGGCTCGTAGGTGGTGTGGAAGCGTTCGCGGCGCACCGTGCGGCCGTGGCGCGCCAGTACCCGCCACACGTCGACCTGGAACCCGCGGGCGCCGCGCGTGGGCATGCACGAGGACCCCGCCCCGGTGACCGAGCCGTAGGGGGTGAACGCGTAGCGGGGCGAGGTCTTGGAGCGGACGTCGTAGCGGCGCACGCCCCACAGGCTCACGGTGAGGGAGCCGCCGGTGTACGAGGCGCGGACGGTCACCGGGTGGCGGGTGTCGTTCGTCCAGGTGAAGTCCAGGTCGGGGTAGGAGACGGCGGCCTCGCGCCCGATCGGGTACTCCGGCATCCACAGGCTGTGGGAACGGGTGCGGAGGATGCGCAGGCCCGCCTCGAACACCGCGTTGAACAGCGTCGAGGAGACCTGGCAGATGCCGCCGCCCACGTCGTCGGCGACCATCCGGCTGCCCCTGATCGACGGCGCCGGGACGAAGCCGCGCGCGCGGGTGCGCGGCCCGATCACCCTGTTGAACGAGAACGTCCGGCCCGGCCGCACCACGGTGCCGTCCAGGATGCGGGCGGCGAGCTGGATGTTGCGCACCCGCGGCTCCCCCGGTGTGAACCGCGTGGTGTAGGAGCTGATCATCCCCGGTGCGCCGGTCGGCGGCGGGGCCGGCGCCCGGGCGCGGGCCGGGCCGGGCGCGGGCGCGCCGCCCACCC
>NZ_BAABDO010000107.1:0-23005 GCF_039539665.1 Actinomadura keratinilytica | reverse complement strand
CGGGCGGCGCGGACGGGCCCTGCGGGGCGCCCGGCGCCGCGGGCGGCGGCGCCACAGGGGGCGCCGCAGAAGCGTCCCCGAGCGGCGCGGCAGGCGTAGCGGGAAGATCCGCCGACCCGTGCGGAGCCGCCCCTTCGGGCTCGGCGGCCGGTTCGGGCCGCGGGTAGGCGGGCGGCGTGTACGCGCCGACCGCCTCGGACGACGGCACGTCCACGGCGAGAGCGTCCGCGGTCGAAAAGTCCGCAGCCGGAACGTCCGCGGCGGGCGCGTCAGCGGCGGGCGCGGCCGCCGCGGGGGAGGCGGTGCGACGCCCGACCCGCGGGGGCCGCGGGTCGCCCTCGGCGATCTGCCGGACGAACCAGGAGGGCAGCCGGCCCTCGATCGGCGGCGCCGCGTCCGGCGCGTCCGGCGCGGGCGCGTCGATCGCCAGCCACCAGCCCGGGTGCGGCCAGCTCTGCGCCAGGTCGGCGAACGTCAGCCGCAGGAAGTGCCGGTAGGCGGGCCCGAGGCAGGCGCGCATCGCGTCGGGCGAGGTGTAGGCCAGCACGTGGGTGCGGCCGTCCTCCTCCCGGGTCGGCCACGTCGGCTGCGCCTGGCCGGCGAGCACGTCGTCGATGAGCTCGGGGGGCACGGGGATCACCAGCTCGCTGTCGGCGAGCAGGCGGAAGTACCCCTCATGGTCTCCGGCCCGCACTGTCTCGTCCAGTCGGCGCTCCAGTTCCGACGTGGGTCGCCACGCGTCGGCCACGGTCGCCTCCCCCTGTTTCATGCCGCGCTGTCCCTGCTGTCTCCGGCGCCGTCTCCGGTCCGGGTACGGACCTGCCTACGCTACATGGGCGAACAGGGCGAAAGCGCATCATCTTCCGCGGTTCAGCACACGGCACCGATGGCACTCAGCGCATCCACCAGCCGGTCGACGTGTTCGTCGGTCGTCCCCAGGCCCAGGCTGGCGCGGACCGCCGAGGCCGGGGCGGAGGCGTCGGCGCAACCGCCGGCGCCGGCCGCGCGCGGGGCGTCGGGCCGGTCGGCCAGCAGGTGCCGTACGAATGGATGAGCGCAGAACTTCCCGTCCCGGACGCCGATGCCGTACTCCCCAGACAGCCTAAGCGCCACGTCCCGCGCGTTCCAGCCGTCGACGGTGAAGGACACGATTCCCACGCGCGGATGGCGCTCGCCCCACAGGCTCAGCTGTCGCACCGCGGGAACGCGGGCGAGTCCCTGGCGCAGCCGGGCCAGCAGCCGCTCCTCCTCGGCGACGAGCGCGTCCCACCCGGCGGCGGCCAGCGTCTCGCACGCGGCCGCGAGCGCCACCACGCCCAGCACGTTCGGAGTGCCCGCCTCGTGGCGCTGCTGCGGGTCGGCGGCCCAGCGGGTGCGCTCGCCCACCGACACGGTGGCGCCCCCGCCCTTGAGGTACGGGTCGGCGGCGCGCAGCCAGTCGGCCCGCCCCGCCAGCACGCCCGCCCCGAACGGCGCGTACAGCTTGTGCCCGGAGAACGCGACGTAGTCCAGGCCGAGCGCGGTCATGTCCAGCGGCCGGTGCGGGACGAGCTGGGCGGCGTCCACGGCGATGCGGGCGCCGCGCCGCCGCGCCGCCTCCGCCAGCTCGGCGACCGGCCACAGCTCGCCGGTGACGTTGGACGCCGCCGTGACCACCAGCACCCGCGGGCCCTGCGGCGCGGCGGCCAGCGCCCGGTCGGCGGCGGCGACCGCCCCGGCCGGGGACGCGGGTGCGGGCAGCCGCACCGCCCGCCGCCACGGCAGCAGCGTGGCATGGTGCTCGGTCTCGAACACCACGACGGTGGTGCGCGGCGGCAGCGCGTGCGCCAGCAGGTTCATCGCGTCGGTGGTGTTGCGGGTGAACACGACCGACGCCCGCTCCCAGGCGCCGATGAAGGACCGCACGGTCTCCCGCGCGCGCTCGTAGGCGGCCGTGGTCGCCTGGGAGGCGTACCCGGCGCCGCGGTGCACGCTGCTGTAGTACGGCAGCGCCCGCGTGACGGCGTCGTGCACCGCCTCAAGACACGGCGCGCTGGCGGCGTAGTCGAAGTTGGCGTACGGGACGTGGCGCCCGTCCTCCAGCGGTACCGGCGCGTCCGCGCCGACGATCCGCGGAAGTCGAGTCGGCGCGGACGCCGTCGGCTGCATCCAAGAAGAGGGAGCGAAGGGACGGGGGGACGTCGTGACAGCGGACATGGGTGCGACCTCCTTCGGGATCCAGGGATCCCGGGAGGCGTCCGCGGGATCCGCGCTTGCCGGACGCGGTGTGCGACTCCGGCCGGGTCCTCACCCGGGGCACCCCATCGCGGACGAAGGGTTGCCGGCCAGCAAGCCGGGGCTTCGCGCTGGCGCTCATGACCTTGTGCGGAAGTATAGGCGGATGTCGACGGTGATCACACGGGAGGATGCGATGCGGTACGGGACGGCCGGGAGGCTGGCCCAGGGGTTCGCGCTGCTGGCCGCGGCCGGGACGCTGGCGGGCTGCGGGCTGTCCGGCGGCAACACCGGCCAGGTCTGCGCCGACACCAGGGAGGCGTTCCGGCAGTACGTCTCCCAGGTGCGGGCCGTGCCGGCGAACGACCCGGCGCAGTGGAAGCAGGTCACCGACCGGTTCGCCGGACGCGTCGACGGGTTGGCCCGCCAGGCCGAGGACGAGAAGCTGAAAAACGCGCTCAAGACCGAGGCGAACCGCCTGCGCGGCGCCGCCGCCGGCGTGGGCTCCGGTGACGCGGCGCAGCTCAACGCCGTGATGACCGACGCCCCCGACCGCATCGGCGCGGCCTGCGACTGACCGCGGGGCGGGAGAACGGCGGAGGGGCCCGGCGAGATGCTCGCCGGGCCCCTCTCACGTTCACGCCGGAACCCGCCGCGGGGCGGCCGGGGGCGCGCCGGTCGGGTGCTAGCCCTCCGGTCGGGGCGGAGTGCCGCTTCCGCCGTCGCCCCCGCTTCCGCCGTCGCCGGCGCCCCCGCCGTCGCCTCCGCCGGAGCCGCCGTCACCGCCGTTCCCGTTGCCGGTGCCGCCGCCGGGCAGCTGCGGCGTCGTCTCCCGGGGGGTGCCCGCCGGCTGCCTGCTGGACGGCCGGTCCGCGCGTTCCGGAACGGACTGCCGCACCCCTCCCTGCCCGCGCGTCGTCGGCGCGTCGTTCTGCCGCCCGTACGGCTCGCCCACGTAGGAGCCGGGGGACATCGACGGGGAGCCGAACCCCTTGGGCGTGAGGTTCTTGAGGTTCACCGCGCGGCTGACGTAGGAGTTCCAGATCTGCGCGGGCAGCTGCCCGCCGTACACCCCGTACCCGGGGATGCTCAGCGGCTTGCCGTCGCTGCGGAACATCGCCACCGACGTCGCCAGCTGCGGGATGAACCCGTTGAACCAGATCGCCCGGCCCGCGTCGGTGGTGCCGGTCTTGCCCGCCACGTCGCGGCCGTCGGCGAGCTGGGCGTTGCGGCCGGTGCCCGCCTGCACCACGCGCTGCATCGCGTACGTGGCGTCCCGCGCGACCTGCGCGCTGAACACCCGCGCGCCCTTCTCGGAGAAGCGGGTGGTCTTGCCGGTGTTGTCGGTGACCGACTTCACCACGTAGGGGGTGCGGTGCACGCCCTCGGCGGCGAACGTCGCGTAGACCCCCGCCTGCTGCACGGGGTGCACGGAGATCGTGCCCAGCGGGAAGGTCGGGTACTTGTTGGCGCCGTTGGCGGTCAGCTGCGACTTGGGGATGCCCATCTTCTCGGCCATCTTGGTGACCTTGTCCAGGCCGACCTTCTGCCCCAGGTTGACGTAGGCGGTGTTGACCGAGTTCTGCGTGGACGTGACCAGGTTGATCGTGCCGTAGCTGCGGTTGCCGTCGTTGTGGATCGCCGTGCCGTTGTAGTACTGCGGGGAGCTGCCGTCCACGTAGGTGTTCAGGCTCAGCCCGCTGTCGAGCGCGGCGGCCAGCACGATCGGCTTGAACCCGGACCCGGCCTGCGCCCAGTCGCTGAACGCGCTGCTGAGGGCCTCCTCCAGGTAGCCGCGCCCGCCGTAGAACGCCACCACCTGCCCGGTCTCGGGGTCCACCGAGACCAGCCCGGTGCGGATCTGCTTGCTCATCCCCTTCGGGAGGCTGCCGCGCACCGCCTGCTGGGCGGCGTCCATCAGCTCCTTGTCGAACGTCGTGGTGATCTTCAGGCCGCTGCGGTTGATCTCGTCCTCGGTGTAGCCGCGCCGCTCGGTCAGCTCGCGCTTGGCGATGTTGACCATGTAGCCCTTCTGGCCGCCGAGGATGTCGGTGACCTTCTGCTTGATCGGCTGCGGGAACGTCATGCGCGCGGCGTCGGCCGAGGAGATGGCGCCGTCGCGGACCATGTTGTTCAGCACGGCGCGCCAGCGGCTCTCGGCGTAGGCGCGGGTGGAGCCCGACGGCTCGGCGAAGTTGCTGGGCTGCTGGATCGCCGCCGCCAGGTAGGCGCCCTCGGCCGGGGTGAGCTGCCCGACGTCCTTGCCGTAGTACGCCCGCGCCGCGGCCTGCACGCCGTAGGCGTCGCGGCCGAAGTAGATGGTGTTGAGGTACTGCTCCAGGATCCAGTCCTTGGACTTCTCCCGGCCCACCTTCAACGAGACCATGATCTCTTTGAGCTTGCGGGAGATCGAGCGTTCCTTGCCGATGCCGCCGTAGTAGTTGCGGACCATCTGCTGGGTGATGGTGGACCCGCCCTGCAGCTGCTCACCGGAGACCGTGGACCAGAAGGCGCGCAGCGTGCCCGGAATCGACACCCCGGGGTCGTCGTAGAAGCTGCGGTTCTCCGCCGCGATCACCGCGTCGCGCACGCCCTTGGGGATGGTGTCGAGCCGGACCGCGTCGCGGTTCACGCCGGTCTTGGCGATCGGGGTCTTGCCGTCGGAGTACAGGAACGTCGGCCCCTGCGCGACCGCCTCCTCCTGAGGGGACGGCACCGGCGTCAGCAGGTACGCCACACCGAACGCGGCGACGGCCAGGCCGACGAGGCCCAGCACCGCGAAGAGCACCCGCCGCCCTACGCGCGCCGCCTTGCCGCGCGGCTTCTTGTGCTTCTTCTTCGCGTCCATACCCCCCTTCCGCGCCTTCTTCGTCGTGTCCGCCGGAGGCTTCGCCGCCGCGGGCTCCTGCTTCTGCGCGGCGGCCGCCTTGTCGGCCCCAGCATCCCCGACGCCCTTGGATGCGGTCTCGTTCTTGTCCTTAGCGTCGCCGGAACCAGACGCGCTGTTGGTGCGGGCGGACGCCGCGGCCTCGCCGTCCGTACCGGCGCTGGTGCCTGCCCCGGTGGAGGGGGCCGCCGGTGCGGGCGGGTCGATGACGGTGAGGTCGGGTGTCGTGGCGGCCGCTCCCGCGCTCTGCTCGGCCTTGCCGGTGTCGCTCGTGCCGGCGGCGGGGGACGTCGCGGTGTCCGCGGCCTTCTGGGTGCCCGCGGCGCTGCTCGCGGCCATGCTCTCGGCGGCGTCCGCGGTGGTGTCGGCGTCCGCGCGGTCACCCGGGTTCGCGTCGTCGCCGGCGTCGGCGGCGGTGTCCGCGTCCGTACCGGCGCTGGTGCCTGCCCCGGTGGTCGGAGCCGCCGGTGCGGGCGGGTCGATGACGGTGAGGTCGGGTGTCGTGGCGGCCGCTCCCGCGCTCTGCTCGGCCTCGCTCGCGTCGCCGGAGGACGGGCCGTCGTCCGCCTCAGCCGCGGTGCCCGCCCTTGAACCCGTGCCCGTGCCTGAGCCCTTGCCTGCGGCCGGGGCCGCGGCGGCGCCGGGGCCGTCGCCCGCATCGGGGGCGGTGTCCGCCTGCGCGCCCTTGCCCGTGCCGGAGTCGGCGTCCGCTTCCGCTGCGGTGCCCGCCTCCGGGCCCGTGTCAGGGACCGCGCCGGTGTCCGGCTCGTCGTTTGTGTCCGAGTCGGCGCCCGCGTCCGCGTCCGTGTCCGTGTCTGCCGGGCCGCCGGTGTCCGTGACGCCGCTCAGCTCCACCGTGGTGCCCGGGTCGGCGCTACCGGGCTCGGACGCGGTGTCCTCGTCCGCCGGGGTGCCGGGGGTGGCCGCCGCGTCGTCTTCTTCATCGGGGACGGACCGGGACGCGGCCTTGTCCGCGGCGTCGTCGTCCGGAGGCTCGCCCTCGTCCCGTGTATCGCGCTCGGCCGCGGCCCGGGGCGTTTCGCCGTCCGCGGGAACGGCCTTGTCGGCCGTGAGGTCGTCGCCGAGGTCGCCCTGGCTCGGCCCGGCGGGCTCGGTGCCCCCCGGGCGCCTTTCGGTGTCGCTCACTTGCCCCCCGTGATGATTTCGTTACAAACGATACCGGAGGGGAGTGATTCATTACGGCCGGTCACTGTGCACTCCCGTTGGCTGTCTCACTACAACGACGATCAAGCGGTGCGGAGGGTTGTCCGAGGCCGCCTGACGTGGTTATTGACACATTTCACCGGCGGCGACAAAGCAACGGCGGGGCGCCCCTCCGGGGTGCCCCGCCGTTCGCGCGTCCCGCGCCGTGCGGTCCGCCGCGCTATGCCGTCGCGCGCCGTCTCACCGAAGGGTCACTTGGGAACCGTGCCGAGGATGTCGACGACGAACACCGTGGTGTCGTCGCCCTTGATCCCGGCCGACGGATTGCCGTCCTTGCCGTACCCCTGGTCCGGCGGCAGGACCAGCAGGACCCGGCTGCCGACCTTCTGGCCCTGCAGCCCCTTGAAGAAGCCCTTCATGCCCTCGGTGGTGCTGAGCGGGAACATGGCGGGCGAGCCCTTGCTCCAGCTGTTGTCGAACTCCTTGCCGTCCCGCCAGATCACGCCCTTGTAGTTGACGAACACCGTGTCGTCCTTGGTGGTCTGCGGGCCGGTGCCCTCGATGAGGGTCTTGACCTGCATCTTCTTGGGCGGGTCGGTCTTGGGCACGGTGAGCTTGGGCCCCTTGCCCGCCTCCATGGCGCCCACCGACGGCAGGTCCTTGTCGTCCAGCGGCTTGGCGGTGCCCTTGGCCTCGGCGTTCTTGGGGTAGACGGCGAGGACGTCCACCACGAAGACCACCGAGTCGTTCTCGCCGAGCCCCATCTGCGCCGCGGACTCGCCGAAGCCCTCCTTCGGCGGGACCTGCAGCACCACGCGGCTGCCCGCGGTCTGCCCGACCAGGCCCTTGTCCAGCCCCTTGACCTCGGTCTTGCCGATCGGCATCGGCACCACCTGCTGGCCGGCGGGCAGCTTGAAGGACGACTGCAGCTCCTTGCTGGTGCTCTCGTTGACCTTGTCGCCGGTGCCCTTGGCCCACTGGTAGAAGACGAACTTGACCAGCGCGGTGTCACCGTTGGCGATCTTGGTGCCGGTGCCCTTGATCTTCTGGGTCACCTTCAGCTCGCCGTCGGGGAGGAGCTTTTTGGGGATGGTGACCTTGGGCGTCTGCCCGAACGCGCCGGTGACCTCGATCTGCGGGCCGGGACGGGTGACGTACCACGTCGTGAAGCCCGCCAGGGCCAGCACGGCCGCCATCGTCCCCGCGATGCCCAGGCGGCGGCGCCTGCGGGCCTGCGCGGCGGTCAGCGCGGACGGCCGCGGCCCCCGGCCGCGCCCGGCGCTGATGCCGTGCGGGGTGAACTCCGGGCTGCGGATGTTCTTGGCGCTCGGCAGCTTGGCCTTGACCGCCGGTTCGCCCCGGGGCTTGTCATCCTCAGGCATGTTTCCTCACTCGCTCCGGGCTCGACGACACCACGAGACGACCACCTTTCCAGCTCCGGCCTAAGGGCGGCGTGAAAAGCCGGGAAAGGAGGCCGGGTCGCAATCTACCGGCCGCTACGCGATGCCGGGCCGGTCGCGCGCCAGACCCCGCGCACCCGCCGCCCGGGCGGCCCCGCCGGGCTGCTCGTCTCGGCACGCCAGGCATCCTAGTGCCGCGCCGTCCCGGAACCGGGCGACGTCCGACCCCGGCCGCCGCATTTTCACCGGCGCGCCGGGCGGGGGCGTTCAGCGGCGGACGGCCGGGGCCTGCCGGTCGATCTCCCGCCCCAGCGCGAGCACCATGTCGTTGATCGCCTCGACGCCGTATCGGGCGCGCAGCGCGGGGTAGACGTTCTTGCGCGCGGCCTGGCGCAGCATGCCGCTGAGGGCGGTGTGGTGCACGGGCCGTCCGGACGACAGGTCGTCGTAGGACGTCCGCGCGACCCGCAGCAGCTCGGGATGCCGGGCGGACTCGCTCATGATCATGCGGACGGCGTCGGTGAGTTCCATGCCCCGGAGTGTAGGGAAAGGCCGGGGAGCCCCGGCCGTTCTGGCACCCCGGGCAGGATTCGAACCCGCGACCCGCTGCTTAGAAGGCAGCCGCTCTGTCCAACTGAGCTACCGGGGCCTGCTGCTACGGAGGTGAGGGTACTACTCAGGCTGACCTGCGTGCGACAGGCATTTTCCCGCATCGGGCAAGGTCCGGGCGGCGCCGGGCGGCCCGGACCGCCGTTTTCCACGGCCGCCGCGGCCGTCGGCGAGCGGACCGCCGCCGCGCGCGGCCGGATCGGGCCACGGGGCCGGGGCGCCGGGCGGCGTTCCCCGGGCGGCGGAGCCGATTCGGCGAGGGCGCGCCGCACCGCGGTGATCATGGCGGCGGCGCGGGACTGATCGGTTGGACGATTCGCTGATCTGCTGATCGGAACCGGCGGAGCGCCTAAGGTCTTGCCCCGTGGCTGTGAACGTGGAGATGCCGCTCCCCGGCGGGGACGTCACGGAGGGCGTCGTCCGGGTGGGGGACACGGTGCGCCGGCCCATGGGCCCGCACACCCCGGCGGTGCACGGGCTGCTGCGGCATCTGGAGAGCGTGGGGTTCGACGGCGCGCCGCGGGTGCTGGGCGTCGACGAGCGCGGCCGGGAGATCCTGACGTGGGTGCCGGGGGAGACGCCGCACCACCCGATGCCCTGGTACGCGGCCACCCGGGAGGCGCTGGCGGGGGTGGCGCGGCTGCTGCGGCGCTACCACGACGCGGTCGCCTCCTACGAACCGCCGCCCGGGGCGCTCTGGGACGACCGGGCCGTCTCCGCCCTGGACGACGAACCCGAGATCATCGGGCATTGCGACGTGACGCCGGACAACGTGGTGTTCCGCGGCGGCGAGCCCGTCGCGCTCATCGACTTCGACCTGGCGCGTCCGACGACCCGGCTGTACGACGTGGTGACCACGCTGCGGCACTGGGCGCCGATCGCCGACCCCGCCGACCGGGACGCCCGGCTGTACGCCGCGAACGTGGGCGCCCGGATGCGGCTGTTCTGCGACGCCTACGGCCTGGACCGTGCCGGCAGGCGGCGGCTGCTGCCCGCCGCGCGGCTGCGGTTCGAACGCTCCTATGAGGCGATGCGCTTCCGGGCCGAGCACCTCGGCGGCGGCTGGGCCCGCATATGGCGCGGCGGCGTCGGGCTGCGCATCCGCCGCGCGCAGGACTGGCTGGAACGCAACTGGGACGACCTCGACGCGCACCTCCGCTAGGGGCATGCCGTAGAGATGTCTCCATGACATCGACATGGGTGGGCCGGGGTTCGCCTGAGGGACTGCTGCTGGGCGTCGCGCTCGACGCGCTGCTGGGCGACCCGCGGCGCGGGCATCCGGTGGCGGCGTTCGGCCGGGCGGCGTCGGCGCTGGAACGGCGCGTGTACGCCGATTCGCGTGCGCGCGGCGTCCTGTTCAGCGCGGTCCTGGTGGGCGGCGCGGCCGCGATCGGCGTCGCCGCGGAGAAGGCGGCGCGGGGCCGGGCGGCGCGCGCGGCGGCGACGGCGGCGGCGACGTGGGCCGTGCTGGGCGGCACGTCGCTGGGACGGGAGGGCCGCCGGATGGCGCGCCTGCTGGAGGACGGCGACCTGGACGCGGCGCGGCGGCGGCTGCCGCACCTGTGCGCCCGCGACCCCGACGGGATGGACGGCAAGGCGCTGGCGCGCGCCACGGTCGAGTCGGTGGCGGAGAACACCTCCGACGCGGCCGTCGCGCCGCTGCTGTGGGGCGCCGTCGCGGGCGTGCCGGGCCTGCTGGCCTACCGCGCGGTCAACACGCTGGACGCGATGGTCGGCTACCGCAACCCGCGCTACCTGCGCTTCGGGTGGGCGTCGGCGCGGCTGGACGACGCGGCCAACTGGGCGCCCGCGCGGCTCACCGGCCTGCTCGCCGTCGCCTGCGCCGCGCCGGGCGGCGGGGCCTGCGAGGCATGGCGGACGCTGCGCCGCCACGGGGCGGCGCATCCCAGCCCCAACGCCGGACGCTGCGAGGCGGCGTTCGCCGGGGCGCTGGGCGTGCGGCTCGGCGGCGTCAACGTGTACGGGGGACGGGCCGAGGAGCGTCCCGAACTGGGCGACGGGCGCGCCCCGGAAACGGACGACATCCACCGGGCCGTGCGGCTGTCCAGGGCCGTCACCCTGGCGGCGGCCGCCGCGGCGGCCGCGGGAGCGGCGGCGCTGCGGGCGGCCGCGGGCGGGAGGAAGCGCTGATGGGCGGCGGAACGCTGCTGGTGGCGGGCACGACGTCGGACGCGGGCAAGAGCCTGGTCACCGCGGGGCTGTGCCGCTGGCTGGCCCGGCGCGGGGTGAAGGTCGCGCCGTTCAAAGCCCAGAACATGTCGCTGAACTCGATGGTGACGGCCGACGGCGCGGAGATCGGCCGGGCGCAGTACGCGCAGGCGCAGGCCGCGGGCGTCGAGCCGCGGGCGGTGATGAACCCGGTGCTGCTCAAGCCGGGCAGCGACCGGCGCAGCCAGGTGGTGGTGCTGGGCCGTCCCGTCGCCGAGGTGGACGCGCTGGAGTACCGGGCGCACAAGGAGCGGCTGCGCGAGGTCGTGCTGGACAGTCTGGCGCGGCTGCGCGCCGAGTACGACGTGGTGGTGTGCGAGGGGGCGGGCAGCCCCGCGGAGATCAACCTGCGCGCCGGTGACATCGTCAACATGGGCCTGGCCAGGGCCGTCGGCATGCCGGTGATCGTCGTGGGGGACATCGACCGGGGCGGGGTGTTCGCGTCCCTCTACGGGACGGTGGCGCTGCTGGAGCCCGCCGACCAGGCGCTGATCGCCGGGTTCGTCGTCAACAAGTTCCGCGGGGCGGTCGAGCTGCTGGAGCCCGGGCTGGCGCGGCTGGCGGAGCTGACCGGGCGGCCGACGCTGGGCGTGCTGCCCTGGCGGCCGGGCCTGCACATCGACCCCGAGGACGGCCTCGCGCTGGACGCGCCCCGCCCCGACGCGCGCGCCCCGTACGGGCGGCAGACGCTGCGCGTGGCCGCGGTGCGCTTCCCGCGCATCTCCAACTTCACCGACCTGGACGCGCTGGCCTGCGAACCGGGTGTGGTGGTGCGGTACGCGACCAGCCCCGGCGACCTGGCCGACGCCGACCTGGTGGTGCTGCCCGGGTCCCGGGCGACCGTCGCGGACCTGGCGTGGCTGCGCGAGCGCGGCATGGCCGACGAGATCGTCCGGCGGGCGCGGGAGGGGCGGCCGGTGCTCGGCGTCTGCGGCGGCCACCAGATGCTCGCCCGGGAGATCCGCGACGACGTCGAGTCGGGCGCGGGGCGCGTCGACGGCCTCGGCCTGCTGCCGACGCGCGTGGTGTTCGCCCCCGACAAGACCCTCGCCCGTCCCACCGGCACCGCCTACGGGCATCCGGTGCGCGCCTACGAGATCCACCACGGGCGGGTGGAGGTGCAGGGCGGCGAGCCGTTCCTGGACGGCTGCCGCGTGGGCGCGGTATGGGGGACGACCTGGCACGGCGCGCTGGAGAACGACGGCTTCCGGCGGGCGTTCCTGGCCGACGTCGCCCACTGCGCGGGCCGCGACTTCACCCCGGCGCCCGACGTGTCGTTCGCCGCGCGGCGCGAGGCCATGTTCGAGGCGGTGGGCGACCTGGTGGAGGAGCATCTGGACACCGACGCGGTGTGGCGGCTCATCGAAGGCGGCGCCCCGCCCCGCCTGCCGGTCCTGCGCGGCGCGCTGACCGCGGGCGGCTAGCCGCCCGGCAGGGGCGACGGACCCTCCGCGGCAGGTCAGGGAATTCGGTCGCGGCCGCCGGGCGGCGCTATGGTGATCCATTCCGGATCGCGCGAGGGCGCGCGCCCGGCGCCGCGGCCCCGCGCGGCCCCGCGCCAGGCCCGAGCAGGCCCAAGGAGGAAACGACCCGTGACCGAGCCGCGGACCAGTCTCATCGTCCCGTTGATGAAGGCCCGGGTGCCGGCCGAGGTGCAGCTGGAGTTCCCGCTGCCCGCCGAGGAGGAGCCGATCCGCGACCCGCTCGCGGGGGACCTGTACGTCACCTACGCGCTGGAGCTGACCGGGGAGGCCGCGGGCGGCGCGGGCAGGCCCGGCGGCGCGGGCGGCCCGCGGTACGAGCACATCGCGCGGCGGCACTGCGCGGAGCTGGGCGTCGCGCCGGAGGACCTGCGCCGCCTCGCCGTCGTCAACCTGCGCAACCGGCGCCCCGACCTGGCGCTGAGCTGGTATCCGGACGTGCGGGCCGTCACGGTGTCGCTCGGCGCGGTGCCGGGCGCGGGCGACGCCCCATCGCGGTTCGGGGGGCTGGAGGCGGGCCTGCTGCTGGACGACGGCTTCCTGGAGAAGCTGGCGCAGGACGTGGAGGGCGACCTGGTCGTCGCCACGCCCGCGCGGGACGTGTTCGTCGCATCCGGCACCGGTCACCCCGACGGGGTCGACAAGCTGCGCTGGGCCGTCGGGCAGGTGTGGGCCGAGGGCCGCCGCGGCGACGGCGACCCGGCGTGGGACGTCCCGCCCGGGCAGATGCTGTCGTGCGATCTGCTGGTGCGGCGCGGCGGCGCGTGGGAGGTCCTCCCCGTCTGACGCGGCACCACCGGGGTGTTTTATGTCCCGATTCGGGGCTGCTCGGTAGACCGAAAAATAACGAACGGCGTGTGTCCGTGTGCCTACCAGGCGTAATCTCCGCGTGTCACCCCCTAGGCACTACGGAGGTCCGCTATGGATGGCAATGTCGCCACCGCGCTCGCCCGACGGGCGGAGACCTACGGTTGGAGTGACCGCCCGCTGTTCCGTACCGGCGACGGGACGGTGACCCACGGCCAGGCGCACGCCGCCGCCGCCCGCGCGTCCGGCGTCCTGCACGCCGCCGGGGTGCGGCCCGGACACCGGGTGCTCATCGCGCTCCCCGACTCGCCCGGCTACGTCGCGGCCCTCCTCGGCGCCCTGCGGCTCGGCGCGGTCGCCGTGCTGACGGGGCCCGAGCAGAGCGAGCGGCAGCACGCCTACGTCGTGTCCGACGCCGAGCCGACCGCCGTGGTGTGCCCGGCGGGCCTGGCCGCCCGGTTCCCGTCCGTGCACGTCCTGACCCCCGAGGACCTGACGGACGAGCCCTCCTCCGTGCCCGACCCCGTGCCGGTGGCGCCCGGTGCGGCCGCGTACGTCCAGTACACCTCCGGCACCACCGGCGCGCCCAAGGGCGCCGTCCACCGGCACGCCGATCCGGAGATCTACTTCCGGGCGATGGGGCTCGGCGCGCTGGGCGTGACCGCCGACGACGTCGTCTTCTCCCTGGCCAAGGCGTGCTACCCGTACGGCCTCGGGGCCACGGTGTTCTTCCCCATGTTCTGCGGCGCCTCGTCGGTGCTGTGGCCCGACCAGCCGAGCGTCGAGGGCGCCGCCGATCAGGCGCGGCGGCACCGCCCGACCCTGCTGTTCACCGTGCCGACGTGGTACGCGCGGCTGGTGAACGCCCCCGACCCCGGGCCGGTGCGGTCGGCGTTCCGCACGCTGCGCGCCGCCGCCTCGGCGGGGGAGCCGCTGCTGCCGGCGCTGGCCGACCGCATCGAGGAGTTCTTCGGGTGCCCGGTGCTGGACGGGCTGGGCAGCACCGAGGTCGGGCACACGTTCGTCTCCAACACCGTCACGCGGCGGCGCCGGGGCTCCCTCGGCGTCGTCCTCGACCCCTACGAGATCGATGTGCGCGTGGAGCGCGCCGTGGGCGGCCCCGGGGCGGGGCGGGGCGGCCCGGCCGGCCGGGTCGAGTCGGTGGGGGCCCCGGTGGGCGGCGCCGGGAACCGCCGCGGCCGCCGCATCCCCTCGGTGGGGGCGGGGACGCTGTACGTGCGCGGCCCGTCGGTGATGGCCGGGTACCTCGGCAAGCCGGAGCGCACGGCCGAGGTGCTGGACGGGGACGGCTGGCTGCGCACCGGCGACCTGGTGCACGTCGATCCGGACGGCTTCGTGCACCACCACGGCCGCGTCCTGGACCAGGTGACGGTGTCGGGCGACCGGTTCTCCCCGCTGGAGGTCGAACGGGTGCTCGGGCAGCACTCGGGGGTCGTCGAGGTCGCCGTCGTCGGAGCGGCGGGCGGGGCGGGCGCGCTGCAGGCGTTCGTGGTCCCGGCCGAGGGCGCGGCGCCGCCGGACGATCTGGCCGGCGAGCTGCTCGCGCTGGCCCGGCGCCGCCTGCCCGCGCACAAGGTGCCGCGCTCGGTGACGTTCATGTCCGAACTGCCGCGCACCGCCGCGGGGAAGATCAGCCGTGCCGCACTCGCCCGGCGCCGCTGAGCGCCGGGCCCGCGGCGCCGGCGGTGCCCGTCCGGACGCCTACACCTTGATGTTCAGCTTCTCCAGGGCGTCCACCAGCGGGGCCAGCTCGGGCAGCTCGGCGGCCTCGCGCAGCGCCTCGTCCAGGGCCGCGTTGTGGACGGGCACCGCCGCGTCGTGCAGTTCGCGCCCTGCGCCGGTGGCCTCGGCGCAGATGCCCCGCCGGTCCTCCTCCGACAGCACGCGGGTGATCAGGCCGCGCTTCTCCAGCCGGGTCACCAGGCGCGTGGTGGCGCTCTGGCTGAGGACGAGCCGGTCGGCCAGCTCCTGCATCCGCACGGGCCGGCCCTCGCCGAGGTGGTGCAGGGCGCAGAACTCGTTGACGCTCAGCCCCACCGCGTCCTGCAGTGCGCGCTCGATGCGGTCCTCGATGCGGGTGCTGAGCGCGGCGAGCGTCCGCCAGCCCTGGGCGCGGGCTTCGTCGGGGCGTGACACGGCTCACCCTCCTCGCGTTTGCGGCAGAAGATACTTGCATGCTGAGATAGCGGGCGTCTGCAAATAACCGGCGCATGCAAATAATGCATGCGCTCACTACCCGCGTACGCCACTGATCCTACCGGAGGGTACCGGACATGCCCCTTGCCCTGCTGGCGCTGGCACTCGGCGCCTTCGGCATCGGCACCACCGAGTTCGTCATCGCCGGACTGCTGCCCGACCTGGCCGCCGACTTCGGCACCTCGATCCCCACCGCCGGACTGCTGGTGTCCGGCTACGCCTTCGGCGTCGTGGTCGGCGCCCCGCTGGTCACCGCCCTCGGCGCCCGGCTGCCCCGCAAGGGCATGCTGCTCGGCCTCATGGGGCTGTTCGTCGCCGCGCACGTGCTGTCCGCCCTGGCGCCCGGCTACGGCGCGCTGATGGCCGGACGGATCGTCGCGTCCTTCGCGCACGGCGCGTACATGGGCGTCGGCACGGTCGTCGCCGCCGACCTCGTCCGCCCCGAGAAGCGGGCCAGCGCCATCGCCACGATGTTCCTCGGACTGAGCCTGTCCAACGTGCTCGGCGTGCCGTTCGGCACGTTCGTCGGGCAGCAGCTCGGCTGGCGCACCACCTTCTGGATCATCACCGGCGTCGGCGTGCTGGCGTTCGCCGGGATCGCCGCGCTCATCCCGCGCGGCCCCCGGCCCGACACCGGCCTGCGCCGGGAACTGGCCGTCTTCCGCGACCGCCAGGTCTGGCTCGCACTGGTCATGACGGCCCTGGGCTGGGCGCCGGTGATGGCCGTCGTCACCTACGTCGCGCCCCTGCTGACCGACGTCACCGGGTTCTCCGCGGGCGCCGTCCCCGTGGTCATGGTGCTGCTCGGCCTCGGCATGGTCGTCGGCGGCCCCCTCGGCGGCCGCTACGCCGACCGCGCCCTGATGCCCAGCGTCTACGCGATCCTCGCCGCGCTCATCCTGGTGTCGGCCGCGCTGCTGGGCGCCGCGCACCACAAGGCCGCCGCCGTGGCCGCGCTGACCGTGTTCGGCGTCGTCGCCTCGGCCACCATCCCGGCGTTCCAGACCCGCGTCCTCGACAAGGCCGTCGGCGCCCAGGCGCTGGCCTCGGCCGCCAACGTCGCCGCGTTCAACCTCGGCAACGCCGTCGGCCCGTTCCTGGCGGGCCTGGCCATCAGCGCGGGGTACGGCTACACCTCGCCGCTGTGGGTCGCCGCCCTCCTCGGCCTCGCGGGCCTGGCGGTCGCCGTGCTGTCCGGCGCCCTGGACCGCCGCTCCGCCGCGCCCGCCGCACAGGCCGCGGCGCCGCGTCCGCCCGCGAGGACGCACTGACCCGCGTCCGCCAGATCGGATCACACCGCTCCGGATCGCCGGCGGCGGCCGCGGCCTGCGCCTGGAGGCGCAGCCGCAGCGGCGCGACGGCGGGCGGATACGGCTCCTGGCGGTCCTGCGCCGCCGCCGAAAGCCGCAGCGCCGCGGCGGTGCCGCCGCGCTGCACGGCGGTGAGCGCCTCCAGCAGCTCGGCGTACGGGTGCTCGCACTCCACCAGCGCCCGGTGCGTCTCCGCCAGCTCGTCGAACCTGCCCTGCATCAGCCGGATCATCCAGTGGAAGTGCGGCGCCGTGAACGCCAAGGCGGAGCCGCACGCGTGGTCCGCCAGGGCGGCGGCGTGCTCCTCGGCCTCGGCGAACCGGCCGTGCAGCGCCTTGACGATGCACCGGTCGGTGTGGGCGCCCAGCCGCAGCATCTCGGTCTCGGCGTGCCAGGCCATCGCCACGGACCGGTGGAAGTACTCCAGGTGGCGCGGGTCGCCCTGCTCCAGGAGGGCGACCCAGCGAAACGACGTCGCCAGGTAGGCCGTCTCGGTGTCGCCGATCCGCCGCGCCAGGTCGGTCAGCTCCTCGAACAGCGCCAGCCGCTCGGCGGCGGTGCCGATGCCCTGCAGGGCCTCGTGCCGGGCCCACGGGCTGAACAGCAGCGTCTCGTCGTCGCCGCCGCGCGCCTGCCGGGCCACGGCGGCCGACAGCTCCTGCGCCAGCCGGATGGGCGGCAGCCGCGCCGGCGCCGGGGCGCCGTCCAGCACCATCCGGCGGTGCGCCTCCTCCAGCACCGCCACCCGCAGCCGCTGCCACGGCGCGGGCGGCCGGTACGGGTAGACGGCCAGCGCCACCCGGGCCGGCAGCGCGGTGTCGCCGGCCTCCCGGGCGAGGGCGGCGGCGCGTTCGAACACCCGCCAGGCGGCCTCGGCGTCGTCGCGCGCCGGCCGGCGGCCCAGCTCCAGCGAGATCAGGGCGCGCACGGCGGGCCGTTCGGCGGGCGCGCGCTCCAGCGCCCGCCGCAGGTGCCCGACCGACTCCTCGTGCGCGAGCCGGCGGTCGGCGTCGCGCGCGGCGGCCCGCAGGTGCTCCACCGCGCACATCGGGTCGATCTCGTCCCCCGCCAGGTAGGCGTGCTGGGCCGGCTCGGCGGGCAGCAGCCGCTCCGCCGCCGCCGGTGCGGCGGCGGGCGCACGCACCACGGCGGCGTGCGCCCGCCGCGCGTCGCCGTCCTCCAGCGCCTCGTACAGGGTCTCCCGGACCAGGTCGTGCACGAACGCGAACCGGCCGCCGTCGCGTGCGACGCCGATGCCCGCCGCGACCGCCTGCGCCAGCCGCCGCCGCACCCGCGGCACCGGTTCGGCGATCGCCGCGGCCAGCACCGCGACGTCGTCGTCGCGGCCCAGCACGGCGGCCGACTCCGGCAGCCGCGCCACCGCGCCGGGCAGCAGCGGCAGCCGCCGCCGCACCGCGTCCCGCACGCCCGGCGCGACCGCGTTGACCGAGCCGCCGCCGTGCCACAGCCGGGCCGCCTGCTCGACGAAGAACGGGTTGCCGCCCGTCCACCGGTGCACCTCGGCGACCAGGGCGCCGTCCGGCCGCACGCCGACCGTGCGGTGGATGAGCCGGCCCACCTCCTCCCGGCCGAGCCCGGCCGGCGTGACGACGGTGGCCTTGGCCGCCAGCGGCGGCAGCAGCGAACGCAGCGGGTGCCCGTCCCACTCCGCCTCCACGTCGCGGTACGTGCCGACCAGCAGCAGCCGCTCGAACCAGGTGTGCTGGGCGACGAACTCCAGCAGCCGCACCGACGCGGCGTCCGCCCGGTGCAGGTCGTCCAGCGCGACCGCCACCGGCCGCCGCTGCGCGACCGCCACCGGCCGCCGCTGCGCGACCGCCACCAGCGCGCTGGTCACCGCGTCGTACACGGGGAAGCCGTCGGCGACGGGCGACTCGCCCAGCAGCACCGCCAGCCCGCCGCCCGCGGCCGACTCGGCCGCCGCCCACTCCGCCGCGTCCACCGAGCGCCGCAGCGCCCGGAGCACCTGCGTCCACGGCCAGTACCCGGGGGCGCTCGACGAATCCCAGCACGACCCGCCGAGCACCAGCACGCCCTTCTCGCGCGCCTCCCGCATCGCCTCCGTCACCAGCGCGGTCTTGCCGATGCCGGCCTCCCCGGCCACCAGCACCAGCCCGCCGTGGCTGGCCACCGCGCGGTCCACCTCGCCGCGCAGCACCGCAGCGGCGTGGTCACGTCCGAGCAACGTGGAAGTCATGGTGGGCCGCCGTCCTCCAAGGCGTACGAGTCCGTCCTGACGCTAACGGCCCGTTACGACGTTTCTCGGCGCCGAATGCGGATGCGTTTCCCGCCGACCGCGCTGTAGGGTCCGCCGCATGGTGGAGACAGGGCAGGTCATCGCCTTCTCGGCGATGGCGGCGGTCATCATCCTGATTCCCGGGCCGAGCGTGCTGTTCGTCATCGGCCGGGCGCTGGCCCACGGGCGCCGCACGGCGCTGGCCGGGGTGGCGGGCAACGCGCTCGGCCTGCTGGCGGTCTCGGCGGCGGTGGCGCTCGGCGTCGGATCGGTCGTGGCGCGGTCGGCCGCGGTGTTCACCGCCCTGAAGCTGGCGGGCGCCGCCTACCTGATCTACCTCGGCGTGCAGGCGATCGTGCAGGCGGTGCGGCAGCGCCGCGGCCTGCCCGGCGCGGCGGCGGACGCCGACCCCGCCCCGGGCGGCGTCCGCTCGGTGTGGCAGGGGTTCGCGGTCGGCGTGACCAACCCCAAGACGATCGTGTTCTTCGCCGCCGTGCTGCCGCAGTTCGCCCGCCCCGAAAACGGCCACGTCCCGTTGCAGATGATGACCTTCGGGCTGATCACCGCCGTGATCGCGCTGGTCGGCGACGGCCTGTGGGGCCTGGCGGCGGGCACCGCCCGGGACTGGTTCGCCCGCTCGCCGCGCCGCCTGGCGGCCGTCGGCGGCACCGGCGGCCTGATGCTGATCGGCCTCGGCCTCACCGTCGCCGCCACCGGCCGCAAGGACTGAGCGCGCGCACGTGACCGCCCGCCCTCCGCGCGGGTCAGGTCTCCCGCCATGCCAGCTTGATGAGCATGTTCTTGGCCTCCTCGGCGACCTCGGCGTCGGCGACGACGTCGTAGCGGGCGGCGACGATCTGGCTGTTGGAGGCGAAGTCGCGGCGGCCTCCGGTGAAGGCGTGCGCGATGAAACCGAAGACCGCCCCGAACACGGCGCCGATGACGATGCCGCCGGCCAGCAGCGGCGGCACGTCGCCGTGGTTCCTGGTGAACAGGGTCAGCAGCAGCCCGATGAGCAGGCCGAACCAGGCGCCGCTGCCCGCCCCGGCCAGGGCGGCGCGGCCCTTGGTGAGACGCCCGAGCACGGTCTCCACCATCTTCAGGTCGGAGCCGATGATGGCCGTCCGCTCCACCGGGAACTTCTCGTCCGACAGGAAGTCGACCGCCCGCTGGGCCTCCGCGTAGGTGCTGTACGACCCGACGACCGACCGGTCGGTGTTCGGCTTCGGTTGCGTGTTCATGTGCGTCCGTCCTTTAAGTCCGCCCTATCGCCGCATGCACTACCCACCGCCGCGCGCGACGCACATGCCGAAAGCCCCCGATGTCACCGGCGATCAGCGGGGGACGGGGCGGCGGCGGGCTGGGAGCCGAAGGTGATCAGCGGGACGGGCTGGTGGCCGCCGAGGAGACCAGCACGACCGGCGTCTCGGCAGCTCGCGATGCGCCCCGTGCGTCACCGGTGATCCGGATGGTGGTCACGAGCGTGTCCTGCTTCGCCGGGGGCTGGACGCTGCCCTTCGAACACCGCCGCGAATACATCGGGGCGGACAGCGAGCCGACCGGCGTGATCAGGAAGGCGGCTCCGACAAGGGAATGATGTCCTCTGCTCTGCACAGGAGAAGACGTGCGGCCGTCATGATGCCCGCCGCAGGTCGTATCGTCCGGCCTTGATGTCTGCGGTGAGTGCGAGCAAAGTCGTCGGGGCGAGGACGAGCTTGGGCCCGTCGGGGTCTGTGGAGTCTCGTACGGCGATCCCCGTGGTCAGGGATGCGGCTTCCACGCAGTTGAATTCCTCGTCGCTGTGGCTGGACTTGCGTCAGGAGCTGCGGAGAGCCATGGTCGTCCTCATCTGTCGTAGGCCGCGGCGATCGCCGTGATTAACATGCGCGGACGGTCGGCGACCAACGGGCTTGGGGCAGCGCGAAGGAGGGAGCGACGACGGGCTGAGCGTTCACGTGCGCAACACGGCGATCATGCTGGGCATGAACGTGGACCCGCCTTTGCATCTGCGCTGATCGTGACGGTCAGAGACATGGCTTCGGACACTGGATCGATGTGCTCTGTCCTGCACCAGGTCGGACGTGCGGCCGTCATCATGCTCGCCGGAGGTCGTATCGTCCGGCTTTGATGTCCGCGTTGAGGCTGTGCCAGGCCGTCGAGGCGAGGACGAGCTTGGGCCCGTCGGGGTCTCTGGAGTCGCGCAGGGCCACTGCACCGGGCAAGAAGGCGGCCTCGACGCAGTTGTATTCGGGGCCGCTGTGACTGGACTTGCGCCATGTGGTGGGTGAGACGTGCATCCCGAACTCACCTTTCGAAGCTGGTTGCGATCATCCGTATGTAGTCGAGTGATCGCTCAGGCGGCAGGGACGTTCTGGTCAAAGTATCGACATCTGCAACAAATGAGTCCACCTCTGTGGGGCTGTCGACGAAGCTGAGTGAGCGGTTGCCCTCCTGGTGGACGAGAGGGCGAGCCCGTTCGAACTCGAGGATGCTGAATCCGCCGACCAGCGCCGCATGGGCTCCGGCGTGAAACGGGATCACGCGCACCGTGATGTTCGGGCGTTGGGCGAGACGTGCCAGAACCCGAAGTTGCTCGGCCATCACCGTGGGGCCGCCTACCGGGCGGCGGAGCGCGCTCTCGTCGATGATCGCGATCAGTTTCGGCGGAGCGGGACGGCTCAGGATGGCCTGGCGCCCCAACCTCGTGGCCACGCGGGTCTCGATCTCCAGGGGTGGTATGTCGGCGGCCCGCATGATCGCGCGGGAATACTCTGGGATCTGGAACAGCCCTGGGATCAGCGCCAGTTCGATGTTGGTGATGCGTACGGCTTGTGATTCGAAGCCGATCAAGGCCTTGAGAGGTGACGGGTAGATCGAGTCGCCGGTCTCCCACCAGCCGGGGGTCTCGGCGTCCCGGGCCAGACTGAGCAGACGTTCGCGTTCGGCCCCCGTCGCGCCATAAGCGCCCAGGATCATGGCGACCTCCTCGGCCGACGTAGCGCGCAGACCGTTCTCGGTGCGGTTGAGCATTGACGGCGTCCAGCCGATCCGCGCGGCGGCGGCCCTGGTAGTGAGATCGACCTTCTTGCGTAGGTCGCGGAGTTCAGCGCCGAGGGTTCGGCCACGTGCGGTTGCCACCTTCTTGATCACGACAACCTCCTCCGAGGGGTCAGCGGCCCGGATGTGTGCGCTATCCGGACGTCTTTGTTGCATGCCTTGCAACTCGTGGCGGACATCTCGCTGTCCGTGGAAGTGTCAACGCACAAGCTAATACACAGAGTGATCATTTGATGATTCTCTGTGAGATTCCTCGATGTGGCGTGAGGAGGGGATATGGCGGGTGGGCGGACGCTTGATCGGTCGATGCGGGCGGTGCATCTGACCTGGCTGGCGGAGAATCTCGCGCTGCACTCGTTCGAGGCGGCCGTGGTCGGGCCGCCCGGGGCCGAGGTGCTGCGCCTGGTGACCAGGGGAAGCGGAAGCATCCGGTATGTGGTGTGCGTGCCCGCCCCTCAGGTCGGGACGTGGGCATGGCTCTGGTCGAACGGGTGGGCGCTGGTCACCGACCCGAACGCCGTCGCCATGATCGCGAAGGCGATGCGGTCGTGATCGCCCGTATCCCGCTGTGGTCGGAGCATCCGGCGGCTCTGCCGACATCCGACCTGTGGAGGGCACGGGTTTGGCGGCTGTCGTCTCAGCACGCGGAACGCAGGGCGCGGGCCGTCGTGCGAGACGCACTGACGCGGGCGGGGGTATCGGCGGACACGGTCGCCGACATGGAACTCGTGGTTGCGGAGTTGGCCGCCAACGCCGTACAGCACGCAAGGTCCCCATACGAGCTGCGGATCATCTTCGCGGGCGTCGACTCCCGCGCGGTGTGGTGCGAGGTCGCGGATTGCGACCCCTCCCTTGGGCGGATTCCCGAACTCCTGAGCGCGGCAGCCGTCCCCGAACCGGATGGTGATCTGGACGCCGTGATCGCGAGCCTGACCGTCGGTGGCCGGGGCCTCGCGCTGGTCCACGGCCTGACCGCAGGCCGCTGCGCCGTCTACCCGACGACCATCTGCTCGCCTCCGCGCCCCGGCAAGGCCATCGGCTTCGCCCCGCTGTGACGCCCGCGCCGTCAACGGATGCAGATTTCGCGTCGGAGTTGATGTATGTGCGGCAGGCGCCCGATGGCGGCGACGACCCGACTCGCTCGTCGCGCGCGTGACTGTGGACGATCGGGTTCTGTCGCCGGCCCTTGGTCGGAGAGTGCTGCACCGTTCACCCGGTAAGCGCATGCTCCTCCTACCGGCCCGGCCGGGTATTCGGTCGCGTTCTCTTGTGACGTCGATCCGAAGGAGTGTTGCCGCTGTGGCCATCCTGGGGCGCGCCCTAGGGCGTGTCCGGTGGATCATGCGTTGATCCAGAACAAGGCGGTGACCAGC
>NZ_BAABDO010000106.1:0-23195 GCF_039539665.1 Actinomadura keratinilytica | reverse complement strand
CCTCGGCGCGCCGCACTCCGGGGCGCCCCTGGCGGCCGTCCTGCCCGGCGCCCTCGCCCGCGGCCCGCCGCCGCGGCCCGGCGCACGTCCCGCCGGGCGGACGCGGTACGCGACGTCCGCCCGCATCTCGGCCGCACGCGGCCGCGCCCCTCCCTCCTCCACGACGACCGGCTGACCTGATCCGACGACCGGCGCACGCCGGTGTCCGCGGCCGCCCGCCGGCGGGCGCCGCACTCCTCGTGGAGGTATTCCCTTGTCTCGCGCCAACGCGGTGCGGGCACTGCTGTCCGTCGCGGTGCTCGCCGTGTCGCTGTTCTTCGTCCTCACCGAACCCGCCCGCCTCGGCCTCGACCTGCGCGGCGGCACCCAGATCGTGCTGGAGACCCAGGACTCGCCGCACGCCAAGGCCGACGCCGCGGCCACCGACCGGGCCCGCCAGGTGCTGGAACGCCGCGTCAACGCGCTCGGCGTGGCCGAGTCGTCGCTCACCCGGTCCGGCGAGCGGCGCATCATCGTCGAGCTGCCCGACGTGCAGGACCCCGCCCGGGCCGCCGCGGTGATCGGCAAGACCGCCCAGCTCACCGCCCACCCCGTCCGGGTCAACGACGGCAGCCCCGGCAAGGGCGAGCAGCTGCTGCCCGACGAGCAGGGCGGGCAGATCATGCTCGGTCCCGCCGCGCTGACCGGCGACGGCATCGGGACGGCCGAGGCCGGATTCGACGCCCAGAACCTCGGCGGCTGGTACGTCACCGTCAAGTTCCGCGGCAAGGGCGGCGGCATCTGGGAGCGCATCACCGCCCGGGCCGCCTGCGCGACCGGCGACGAGCGCCGCATCGCGTTCGTCCTGGACGGCCGGGTCATCTCGTCCCCGCAGGTCACCGCGGACGTGCCGTGCAACGTGGGGATCACCGGCGGGTCCACCCAGATCACCGGCGACTTCACCGCCAAACAGGCCCGCGACCTGGCCGCCCTGATCCAGGGCGGGTCGCTGCCCGTCCCCGTGAAGATCATCGAGCAGCGGGTGGTCGGCCCGACCCTGGGGGACGAGGCGATCGAGGCGAGCTGGAAGGCCGCCGTGATCGGCGTGGTGCTCACCGGCCTGTTCATCATCTCCGTCTACCGGCTGGTCGGCGCGCTGGCCGCCGTCGCGCTGGCCTGCTACGCCCTGATCTCCTACGCCGCGCTGGTCATGGTGGGGGCGACGCTCACCCTGCCCGGCCTGGCCGGGTTCGTGCTCGCGGTCGGCATGGCCATCGACGCCAACGTGCTGGCCTTCGAACGGGCCCGCGAGGAGTACCGCGCGGCGCCCCGGCGCGGCGTCCGCGCCGCCCTGTCCACCGGCTTCGACAAGGCCTGGTCGGCGATCGCCGACTCCAACGTCACCACCCTGCTGGCCGCCGGGCTGCTGTTCTTCCTGGCGTCCGGCCCGGTGCGCGGCTTCGGCGTCACCCTCACCATCGGCGTGCTGGCCTCGCTGATCTCGGCGATGCTGCTCAGCCGCGCCCTCACCGAGGCGGTCGTGGCCCGCCGGGCCATCGCCCGCCGCCCGGCGCTGACCGGCCTGGGCTCGGTCGGCCGGCTGCGCGCCTGGCTGGACCGCCGCGACCCGGACCTGATGCGGCACCGCCGGCTGTGGCTTTGCATCTCCGCGCTGTCGGTGGCGGTCGCGCTCACCGGGATCTTCGTGCGCGGGCTGAACTTCGGCGTGGAGTTCACCGGCGGCCGCCTGGTGGAGTACTCCACCAGCCGCCCGGTCGACATCGACGACGCCCGCGCCGCCGTCTCCTCCGCCGGGTTCCCGCGCGCGGTCGTGCAGACGTCCGGCACCGACGACATCTCCGTGCGCACCGAGAACCTCAGCAACGCCGAGGAGAAGCGGATCCGGGACGCCCTGGCCGCCGAGGGCGGCACCGTCACCAAGCAGCGCGACGAGCTGATCGGCCCGACCCTGGGCGAGGAGCTGCGCCGCAAGGCGCTGATCGCGCTGGCCGTGGCGCTGCTGATGCAGCTGGCCTACCTGGCGATCCGGTTCCGCTGGACGTTCGGGACCGGCGCGGTGCTGGCGATGTTCCACGACGTCGTCGTGGTGACCGGGGTGTTCGCCTGGCTGGGCAAGCCGATCGACGGGGTGTTCCTGGCCGCGCTGCTGACGATCATCGGGTACTCGGTGAACGACTCGGTCGTGGTGTTCGACCGCATCCGGGAGCTGTGGCGCGACGACCCGAAGGCGCCGTTCGCCCGCGTCGCCGCCCGGGGCGCCCTGCAGACCGTGCCCCGCACCGTCAACACCGGCATGGGCGCGATCTTCATCCTGGCGGCGCTGGCGCTGCTGGGCGGCGACTCGCTCACCGACTTCGCCATCGCCCTGCTGGTCGGCATCCTCGTCGGGACGTTCTCCAGCGTGTTCACCGCCACGCCGCTGGCGATCGTGCTGCAGGGCCGCAGCAAGACCCCGGCGCCCCAGCACAAGAAGCCGCACCGCCCCGCCCGCCAGCCGGGCGACTCGGGCGCCGTCATCTAGGTCCGCCCCGTCCACCCGGCGCCCCCGCGCGGGCCGCCGGGTGGACGCCGGACCCCGTCCCGGCGCCCAGAGCCGCCGTCATCCTCGGACCGTGGCCCGGCTCGCGATCGAGGCGCAGGCCACGGCCACCGGGGGGCGTCAGGCCAGCGGGGGCTGGCGCTCGTGGTCCTCGGCGCGGATCACCTGCATCACGGCGTTGATCAGCGCCAGGTGGGTGAACGCCTGGGGGAAGTTGCCCAGGTGCCGGCCGGTGTGCGGGTCGATCTCCTCGGCGTACAGCTGCAGCGAGCTGGCGTAGGAGAGCAGCTTTTCGCACAGGGCCTTGGCGCGCTCCAGCTCGCCGATCATCACCAGCGCGCTGACCAGCCAGAACGAGCAGATGGTGAACGTGCCCTCGTCGGAGTTGAAACCGTCGTCGGTCTCCGCCGGGCGGTAGCGCAGCACCAGGTCGTCCTCGGACAGCTCGTCGGCGATGGCCAGCACCGTCTCGCGGACGCGCTTGTCGTCGGCGGGCAGGAAGCCCAGCAGCGGGATCAGCAGCGCCGAGGCGTCCAGGGCGGTGGCGCCGTAGTGGGCGGTGAACACCCCGCGCTCGTCCAGGGCGTTGGCCAGCACGTCGGCGTGGATCTCGTCGGCCGCCTTCTGCCAGCGCTCGGCCATGGCGAAGTCGCCGCGGATGCGCGCCAGCCGGGCGCCGCGGTCGGCCGCCACCCAGCAGAACACCTTGGAGGAGGTGAAGTGCTGCGGCTCGCCGCGCACCTCCCACATGCCGCAGTCCGGCAGCCGCCAGTTGGCCAGCGCGTCCTCGACCTGCTTGACGACGATCTTCCACAGCCGGTCGTCCAGCCGGTCCCGCTTGCGCACGAACAGGTAGATGGAGCCGATGATCGCGCCCCACACGTCGTGCTGGGCCTGCATGTACGCCTCGTTGCCGATGCGCACCGGACGGGCGTTGTCGTAGCCGGTCAGATGGTCGAGGGTGGACTCGGGCAGCTCCTCGCGGCCGTCCAGCCCGTACATGATCTGCAGCTTGCCCTCGGCGGCCTCGGCCACGTCGGTGATGAAGTAGAAGAAGTCGTTGGCCTCCCAGTCGTACCCGAGGGTGTAGAAGGCCCACAGCGCCATCGTGGAGTCGCGGATCCAGGTGTACCGGTAGTCCCAGTTGCGGTCGCCGCCCGGGGTCTCCGGCAGGGACGTGGTCGCCGCGGCCGCCACCGCCCCCGAGGGCGCGAACGTCAGGCCCTTGAGGGTGAGGGCGCTGCGCTGCAGGTGGCTGCGCCAGGGGTGGTCGGGGAAGCGGCCGCGGTCCAGCCAGTGCTGCCAGTGGTGCACCGTCCAGGTCAGGCGCTCCTGCGCCTCCTCGTAGCTGTGCGGGGGCTCGTGCTCGCTCCACGACAGCGCCACGAACCGCGAGTCGCCCTGCTTGAGCAGGGTGCGGGCGGTGGCCAGCGACCCCTCGAAGCCGATGTTCATGTCGCTGGTCAGGCGCAGCGACACGCCGTTGCCGCGCGCGACGGCCTCGTGGTAGCCGAGGCCGTTGTGCTCCCACTGGGCGGGGGCGCGCCCGTAGTCGAACACGGGCATGCAGTCCAGCCGGACCTGCACCTGCCCGTTGACGCAGCGCACCATGCGCAGCAGCACGTGGTCGGCGTCGTAGTCGGTGGGGGCGCGCCGGTGGGTGTGCGACCGCTCGGTCTCGTGGTGCCAGGGGCCCATGAGCAGCGCGTCGGTGACCACCAGCCAGCCGCCGTGCACCCACCAGGTCGTCTCCAGCACCATGGTGCCGGGGATGTAGCGCCGCGCGGCGGGCACCTCCACGCCCGCGGGGCCGACCCGGAAGTACCCGGCGTCGCGGTCCAGGATCGAGCCGAACACGCTCGGCGAGTCCATCCGGGGCAGGCACATCCACTCGATGTTGCCGCTCGGCGCGACCAGGGCGGTCGTCTCGCAGTCGGACAGGAACCCGAAGTCGGCGATCGGGGCGAACGGGTCTCCCACGCGGCCACCGGCGACCATCGGCCTCACAACCTCACCTCCTCTTTCCATGATTGCCTCTCGCATGCGGTGCATTGACCATGTGACGGCCGTGTTCCCTCGGTTGTGTGTCTGGAATGTCCTTATTGGAATAGACCACTGCGCCCGGCTTCACCTGCGCAAACGCACGCAGCGTAACGGAGTGACGAGCGTGCGCGTCCATCGCGGGTACAGTCCCGGCAAACAGGGCGGCTCGCACCAAATCGGTGGTGCCCGGGGGTGTTCCCGGTCACGGTGCGTCCGCCGCCCGTCACCTGGCCGCGCGCCACGCGGCAGGACCGGACCGCGAAGGAGGGCCCCGTGCCGAAGCTGGTGTACGACTTCACCGAAGGCAATAAGGACCTGCGGGATCTGCTGGGAGGCAAGGGCGCCAACCTCGCCGAGATGACCAATCTCGGCCTGCCCGTGCCGCCGGGCTTCACCATCACCACCGAGGCGTGCCGGTACTACCTGGAGCACGGGGAGCTGCCCGGCGGGCTGGCGGAGGAGATCGACCGCCACCTGTCGGCGCTGGAGCGGGCCATGGGCAAGCGGCTCGGCCAGCCCGACGACCCCCTCCTGGTCAGCGTACGGTCCGGGGCCAGGTTCAGCATGCCGGGGATGATGGAGACCGTCCTCAACATCGGCCTCAACGACGAGTCCGTGGCGGGGCTCGCGGCCCAGGCGGGGGACGAGCGCTTCGCCTGGGACTCCTACCGGCGGCTCGTCCAGATGTTCGGCAAGACCGTGCTGGGCGTCGACGGGGACCTGTTCGAGGACGCCCTCGAGGCCGCCAAGAAGGCCAAGGGCACCGACCAGGACACCGACCTGGACGCCGCCGACCTGCGCGGCCTGGTCGGCACCTTCAAGCAGATCGTCCGCGAGCACGCCGGACGCGACTTCCCCACCGACCCGCGCGAGCAGCTGGACCTGGCGATCAAGGCGGTGTTCACCTCGTGGAACGCGCCGCGCGCCGTGCTGTACCGGCGCCAGGAGCGCATCCCCGCCGACCTCGGCACCGCCGTCAACGTGGTCGCCATGGTGTTCGGCAACATGGGCATGGACTCGGGCACCGGCGTCGCCTTCACCCGCGACCCCGCCACCGGCCGCCAGGGCGTCTACGGCGACTACCTGCAGAACGCCCAGGGCGAGGACGTGGTCGCCGGCATCCGCAACACCGTGCCGCTGACCGAGCTGGAGCGCCTCGACCCCCGCTCCTACGCCGAACTCCTGCGGATCATGGAGACGCTGGAGAACCACTACCGCGACATGTGCGACATCGAGTTCACGATCGAGCGCGGCAAGCTGTGGATGCTCCAGACCCGGGTGGGCAAGCGCACCGCCGCCGCGGCGTTCCGCATCGCCTGCCAGCTGCTCGACCAGGGGCTCATCGACGAGGACGAGGCCGTGGCGCGGGTCACCGGCGACCAGCTGGCCCAGCTGATGTTCCCCCGCTTCGACGCGGCGCAGGCCGACGGGAGCAAGCTGCTGACCACCGGCATGAACGCCTCGCCCGGCGCCGCCGTCGGCAAGGCCGTCTTCTCCTCCGAGCGGGCCGTGGAGCTGGCCGGGCAGGGCCAGGACGTCATCCTGGTGCGGCGCGAGACCAACCCCGACGACCTGGCCGGGATGGTCGCGGCCCGGGGCGTGCTCACCTCCCGCGGCGGCAAGACCTCGCACGCCGCCGTCGTGGCCCGCGGCATGGGCAAGACGTGCGTGTGCGGCGCCGAGGAGCTGGACGTCGACGTGCGGGCCGCCCGCTTCACCGCGCCCGGCGGCGTGACGGTCCAGGAGGGCGAGACCATCTCCATCGACGGCACCACCGGCCGGGTCTACCTGGGCGAGGTGCCCGTCGAGGACTCCCCGGTGGTGCGGTACTTCGAGGGCGCCCTCGACCCCGGCGAGGGCGACGAGCTCGTTCAGGCCGTGCACCGGATCATGCGGCACGCCGACGCGCGGGCCCGCCTGGGCGTGCGCGCCAACGCCGACACCCCCGAGGACGCCGCGCGGGCCCGCCGCTTCGGCGCGCGCGGCATCGGGCTGTGCCGCACCGAGCACATGTTCCTCGGCGACCGCCGCCGCCTGGTGGAACAGCTGATCCTGGCCGAGACCGACGATGAGCGGCGCACCGCCCTGGCGGCGCTGGAACCGCTCCAGCGCGCCGACTTCGAGGGCATCCTCGAAGCCATGGACGGGCTGCCGGTCACGATCCGGCTCATCGACCCCCCATTGCACGAATTCCTCCCCGACCTCACCGAGCTGGCGGTCAAGGTCGCCCTGGCCGGCGGCGACGCAGACCCCCGGGACCGCAAGCTGCTGGAGGCGGTCCGCCGCCTGCACGAGCAGAACCCTATGTTGGGACTGCGGGGTGTGCGCCTGGGTTTGGTGATTCCCGGGCTGTTCGCGATGCAGGTCCGGGCGATCGCCCACGCGGCCGCCCGCCGGGTCGCGGCCGGCGGCGACCCGCGGCCGGAAATCATGATCCCACTGGTGGGCGCCGTCCAGGAACTGGAGGCGGTGCGCGACGAGGCCCGCGGGGTGCTGGCCGAGGTGCGCGAGGAGACCGGCGTGGACGTGCCCGCGCTGATCGGCACCATGATCGAGCTGCCCCGGGCGGCGCTGACCGCCGGGCAGATCGCCGAGGCCGCCGAGTTCTTCTCCTTCGGCACCAACGACCTCACCCAGACCACCTGGGGGTTCTCCCGCGACGACGTGGAGGCCGCGTTCTTCGGCCGCTACCTGGAGCTGGGCGTCTTCGGCGTGTCCCCGTTCGAGACCCTGGACCGCGAGGGGGTCGGCCGGCTGGTGCGCATCGCCGTCGAGGAGGGCCGCGCCACCCGTCCCGACCTGAAGCTCGGCATCTGCGGCGAGCACGGCGGCGACCCCGAGTCGGTGCACTTCTGCCACGAGGTCGGCCTGGACTACGTGTCCTGCTCGCCGTTCCGCGTGCCGGTGGCGCGGCTGGAGGCGGGACGCGCCGCGATCAGCGCCGTCGGCTCCGACAGCCGCTGACCGGCCGCCGGCCGCCGGGGGACCGGCGGCCGGCGCCGCGCCGCACTCGGACGCCGGCGGCCGGGGCCGCCGATGCGGAACGCCGGTGCGCCTCCGGCCGTCTCAATTAACGTGTCGAGTGCGATGACGTTGGAGATGGAGCTGCCCGGCCCCGACGTCCCGGACGGGCCGGGCGACGCGAGCGGCGGGAGCGACGGGGGAGGAAAGGGCGGACGGCGCGCCCGCCGCCGCCCCCGCTGGTTCGTGATCACGGTGAGCGTCGTGCTCGGGCTGCTGGCCGTGGCCGTGCTGACGCCGCTGACCGTGGCGTGGCGGGTGTGGTACCAGGCCCGCCAGGACGAGCGGCCCCGCTCCGACGCGATCATCGTGCTCGGCGCGGCGCAGTACAACGGCGTGCCCTCGCCCACCCTGCAGTGGCGGCTGCAGCACGCCCTGAACCTGTACCGCGACGGGGTGGCGCCGGTGATCGTCACCGTGGGCGGCAAGCAGCCCGGCGACAACTACACCGAGGCCGACTCGGGCAAGCGGTGGCTGGTGAACCGCGGCAAGGTGCCCGCCGACCGGGTGGTGTCCGTGCCGGTCGGCGCCGACACGCTGGAGAGCATGAAGGCGGTGGGCGCCGAGTACCGGCGGCGCGGCTGGCGCACCGGCGTGATCGTCACCGACCCCTGGCACGGCCTGCGCTCCAAGCGGATGGCCGGCGACAACGGCATCGAGGCGGCCTCGTCCCCCACCCGCAGCGGCCCCAGCGTGCAGACCCGCGACACGCAGTTCCACTACATCGTCCGCGAGACCGGCGGGTACCTGTCGTATGTGCTGTTCGGCAAGAGCGTCGCGGTGCCCAGCGAGACGATCGTGAGCACGCCCGGCAAGTGACGACGGCGCCGGTGCGCGGCCTACCCTGGATGGGGCGATGAGCAACTACGCAGACCGCGACCGGGAGCGCTGGGCTCCCGAGCCGCCCAAGCGCCGTGACCGCACCGCCTTCGAACGCGACCGGGCCCGGGTGCTGCACAGCGCCGCGCTGCGGCGGCTGGCGGCCAAGACCCAGGTGGCCTCGCCGGACGCCATCGCCGAGGACCACGTGCAGAGCCTGCGCACCCGGCTGACCCACTCGCTGGAGTGCGCCCAGGTCGGGCGGGAGCTCGGCAAGTCGCTGGGCTGCGACCCCGACCTGGTGGAGACCGCCTGCCTGGCCCACGACATCGGGCACCCGCCCTTCGGGCACAACGGCGAGGCCGCCCTCGACGTGGTCGCCCGCGACTGCGGCGGCTTCGAGGGCAACGCGCAGAGCCTGCGGGTGCTGACCCGGCTGGAGCCCAAGTCGTTCGCGCCCCCGGGCCCGCCCCTGTACGGCCGCAGCGTCGGCCTCAACCTCACCCGCGCCGCCCTTGACGCGTCCATGAAGTACCCGTGGACGCAGGACGAGTCGGTCAACGGCAAGTTCGGCGTCTACCAGGACGACCTGCCCGTCGCGCGGTGGGTGCGCGACGGCGCCCCGGCCGGCCGCACCTGCTTCGAGGCGCAGGTCATGGACTGGAGCGACGACGTCGCCTACTCGGTGCACGACCTGGAGGACGCGCTGGTCGCCGGGCACGTCACCTTCGACCGGCTCGCCGACCCGGCCGAGCGCCGCCTGGTGTGCGCCACCACCCGCAAGCTGTACTGCGAAGGCACGGGCGTGCCGGGCGGGGGGACGGGCGCGCCGCTGGACGCCGACCTCACCGAGCTGGAGGAGCGGTTCGCCGCGCTGCTGGCCGAGCCGTACTGGCCGGACCGCTACGACGGCACCCCCCGCACCCTGGCCGCCCTGAAGAACCTCACCAGCACGCTGATCGGCCGGTTCTGCCTGGCCGCCGAGGACGCCACCCGCGCCGCCTACGGCGACCGCCCGCTGAGCCGCTACGGCGCCGACCTGATCGTGCCGCGCGCGCAGCGGCTGGAGTGCGCGCTGCTCAAAGGCGTCACCGCGCACTACGTGTGGATCAGCCACGAGGCCGCCCGGGCCCGCCAGCGCGAGCTGATCATGGAGCTGGCCGAGCTGATGCTGCGCGGCGCGCCCGGCACGCTCGACGCCGCGTTCCGCGCCGCCTACGTCGAGGCGCCCGACGACGCGGCCCGGCTGCGCGCCGTCGTCGACCAGATCGCCTCCCTCACCGACACCTCCGCGGTCGCGCGGTACAGGTCGCTGTCCGGACGCGGCGAGTAGCACGGGACGGACGGCGTCTCCCCGGCGTCCCCCGGCGGCCGGGGGCGGAGCGGGCCGTTCTGCTGCGTGCGGATCGTTCCTTGGAACCCGCTGCGGGTGGGCCTTGTCCTGTTCGGGGCACAGCAGTAGGGACGTAAGCAGACGCCCACGCGCAGGAGGTCGCCATGCCCGAGGAGACCATCGTCATCGTCGGCGCGAGCCTGGCCGGTGCCAAGGCCGCCGAGACGCTGCGGGAAGAGGGCTACCGGGGCCGCGTGGTGCTCATCGGCGAGGAGGTCGAGCGGCCCTACGAGCGGCCGCCGCTGTCCAAGGGCTTCCTGCTCGGCCAGGAGCCGCGGGAGAAGGCGCACGTCCACGACCGCGAGTGGTACGAGCACAACCGGGTGGAGCTGCGGCTGGGCACCGCGGCCACCGCGGTCGACCCGTCCCGGCACCGGGTGACGCTGGCCGGCGGCGAGGAGATCGGCTACGACCGGCTGCTGCTGGCCACCGGCGCGTCCCCGCGCAGGCTGGAGGTGCCCGGCTCCCGGCTGCAGGGCCTGTACTACCTGCGGTCGCTGGCCGACGCGGCGGCGCTGCGCGAGGCGATCGCGCCGGGCGGGCGCCGCGTGGTGGTGGCGGGCGCGGGCTGGATCGGCCTGGAGACCGCCGCCGCGGCCCGCGCCTACGGCAACGAGGTCACGGTGATCGAACCGGAGCCGACGCCGCTGCACGCCGCGCTCGGCCCCGAGGTGGGCGGGCTGTTCGCCGACCTGCACCGCAGGCACGGCGTCGTCCTGCGGCTGGACGAGGGCGTGGCCGGGTTCTGGGGCGCCGGGCAGGTGTCGGCGGTGGTGACCTCGGGCGGTGCGGAGATCCCCGCGGACGTGGTGATCGTCGGCATCGGGGTGCGGCCCAACACGGCGCCGGCCGAGCGCGCCGGCCTGGAGGTGTCGGACGGCGTGCTGGTCGACCAGTCGCTGCGCACCTCCGACCCCGACATCTTCGCCGCCGGGGACGTGGCCGCGGCCTACCATCCGCTGCTCGGCCGCCGGCTGCGCGTGGAGCACTGGGCCAACGCGCGGGACGGCGGCGCGGCCGCGGCGCGGGCCATGCTCGGGCGGGAGGTGTCCTACGACCGCATCCCCTACTTCTTTACCGACCAGTACGAACTGGGCATGGAGCTGTCCGGCGTGGCCGCGCCCGGAGAGTACGACGAGGTGGTCTACCGGGGCGACGTGGCGGGGCTGGAGTTCATGGCGTTCTGGCTGTCCGGCGGCCGCGTCGTCGCCGGGATGAACGTCAACGTGTGGGACGTCGCGCCGGACGTCCAGGCGCTGATCCGCTCCGGCGAGCCGGTCGACCGGGCCCGGCTGGCCGATCCCAAGACGCCCCTGGCGGACCTGCTGTAGCGCCGGAGATCTCACCCTTCGGGAAGATCGTCCAATCAGCCCGCATCGCGTACAGTCGGCCTGGTGGTGACACGGACGGCGGCCGGGACGCTCGGCCGGGCCCGGCTGGCGGTGACCGTCGCGTTCGTCGCGCACGGCCTGATCGGCTCGGCCTGGGTGGCGCGCATCCCGCAGGTCAAGGAACACCTCGGACTCAGCGAGGGCGGACTCGGCGTGGCGCTGCTCGGCGCCCCCGCCGGGGTGGTGCTGGCGGTGCGCTTCGCCGGCGCCGTCGTGGCCCGCTGGGGCAGCCGCGCCACGACCATGGCGGCCGGGGCGGCGGCCGCGCTCGCCCTGGTGCCGATGGGGCTGGCCGGGAACCTGGCCGCCCTGATCGCCGCGCTGCTGCTGTTCGGCGGCTCGCTGGGCCTGATGGACGTGGCGATGAACGCCCAGGGCGTGGCGGTCGAGCGCCGCCTGGGCCGGCCGATCATGTCCGGGCTGCACGGCGCGTACAGCATCGGCACCCTGGCCGCGGCGCTGGTCGGCTCCGGGCTGGCGCACCTGGAGGTGCCCGTGCCGGTGCACCTGTCGGTCGCGGCGGTCGCCTTGACGGCGCTGGTGCTGGCCGGCTGCCAGGGCTTGTTGGACCGTTCCGCCGACGAGTCGCCCGACACCGCCGACGCCGCCGGGGAGGACGGCCGCTCCGCGACGTCCGCGCCGGCGGCCGGGACGGACACGGTGCTCGGGGCGCGGCGCATGCTGGCCCTGCTGGGGTTCATCGGGCTGTGCTCGTTCGTCGGCGAGGGCGCGGTGGCCGACTGGAGCGCCGTCTACCTGCGCGAGGGCCTGGACGCCGCGGCGGGCGTCGCGGGCCTGGCCTACGCCGGGTTCGCGGTCGCGATGACGGCGGGGCGGCTGGCGGGCGACCGGATCGTGGCGCGCTACGGGCCGGTGCGGGTGCTGCGCGCCGGAGCCCTGATCTCGGCGCTCGGGCTGGGCCTGGGGCTGGCCGTCGGGCACCCGGCCGCCGCGATCGTCGGGTTCACGCTGTTCGGGATCGGCGTGGCACCGGTGGCGCCGGTCACCTTCAGCGCCGCCGGCAACCTGCCGGGCGTGCCCGCCGCCCGCGGCATCTCCCGCGTCACCGCCGTCGGCTACCTGGGGCTGCTGGGCGGCCCGCCGGTCATCGGGTTCGTGGCGCAGGGGGTCGGGCTGACCGGCGCCCTGTGCGTTCCGGTCGCGCTCGTCGCGGCGATCCTGCCGTCCGCCCGCGCCACCGCCACCGCCGCGCGCTGATCGTCCCGCCGCGGGCCGAGGTCCGAGGCCGGTTCGTCCTCCGGTAAGGTTGGGGCCAGTGAACACCATGCTGCGGTCGCGTCCGGGCCAAGCGGCACCGGCGGACCGCGGCCCGGACGGGATGCCGAGGAGCCCGCGCCTGTACCGCTTCGTACGCGAACTGCTGACCTTCGGTTTCGTCGGGTTCATCGGCACGGTGATCATGATCGGCGGGGCCAATCTGCTGCGGCACCTGCACGGCGGCGGCCCGATCGTCAGCGTGGTGCTGCCCACCGTGCTGTCCACCCTGGTGTCCTACCTGGCCAACCGGTTCTGGACCTTCCGCCACCGCGACAGCACCGGCTCCGGCCGCGAGGTGGCGATCTTCTTCGGACTCAACGGCATCGGGCTGCTGATCCAGGTGGCCTGCACCGGCTTCACCTACTACACCCTCGGCCTGCACGGCGGCGTCGCCTACAACGCCGGCCTGCTGGTGGGGCTGGGGCTGGCGTCGGCGTTCCGCTACTGGTCGTACCGCAAGTGGGTGTTCACCCCGGCCACCGCATGACGCCGCCGCGACCCCCGGCGCCGGGCGAGACGGCCGACCGGGCCGCGCGGGCGCGACTGGACGCCGAGTGGCCCGAGCACCGCCCGGCCGTGTTCGGCGCGGCGTACCGCATCACCGGCAGCGTGGCCGACGCCGAGGACATCACCCAGGACGTGTGGCTGCGCGCGGCCGCCGCCGAGTCCCTCGCCGAGGTCCGGGACCTGCGCGCCTGGCTGGTCACCGTGGCCGCCCGCCGGGCCTGCGACGTGCTCACCTCCGCCCGCGCCCGGCGCGAGAGCTATGTCGGGCCGTGGCTGCCCGAGCCGCTGCTGACCGGCCCGGACGCGGCCGAGCCGGTGCTGGTCGACGACACCGTCGGCGTCGCCATGCTGATGGTGCTGGAGCGGCTGTCGCCGCCCGAGCGGGTCGCGTTCGTGCTGCACCGGGCGTTCGACGTGCCGTACGAGCGGATCGCCGAGGTGCTGGGCCGGTCGCCCGCGGCATGCCGCCAGCTCGCCTCGCGGGCCGGCCGCAAGATCGCCGCCGCCGGGGCGTCGCCCGCGGCGGGGCGGCGGGCCTCCCGGGCCGAGCACGAGCGGGTGGTGGCCGCCTTCCGCGCCGCGGCGCAGGACGGCGACGGCGCGAGGCTGCTGGCGCTGCTGGACCCGGACGCCACCTACACCACCGACGGCGGCGGCCGGGTGTTCGCCGCCCGCAAGGTCATCGCCGGGGCCGGCCGGGTGGCGACCGTGCTGCTGCGGGTGGCCGCCAAGTACGCCTACCGCCCGGTGCCCGCCGAGATCAACGGCGAGCCGGGCCTGCTGGTGTACCGCGGCGGGCGGCTGGTCGGCGCCGACACCGTCGAGGTGGCGGACGGCCGCGTCACCGCGGTCCGCCGCGTGCTCAACCCCGACAAGCTCGCCGGTCTGCGCCACGTCGCCTGAACCGCCCGGCCGGAGCGCCCGGCCCCGTCCGCCCGCCGGAAACGGGGAAGGCCCCCGGCGGGCGCCGGGGGCCTTCGAGATCCGTGCCTTGCGGCCGCCGGACCGGTCAGTCGAACCGGTCAGTCGAAGTAGTCGGGCTGCGACTGGACGTTCAGCACGTCGAGCTTGACGCGCTTGGCCTTGTCGGTGGCCTTGTCCCGGATGTCGATGACGTCCAGGCCCTTCTGGATGTCGCTGGAGTAGATGTAGCCGTTGTAGTAGTACGCCGACCACGAGCCGCCCAGGACGAGCTCGTCGTTGCTGAGCGGGCCGCGCTCGAACCAGCCGATCTCCTTGGGCTTGCGGGAGTCGGTGAAGTCCCACACCGAGATGCCGCCCTGATACCAGGCCTGGACCATGATGTCGCGGCCCTTGACCGGGATCAGCGAGCCGTTGTGGGCCACGCAGTTCTCGGTGTCGGCGTTCGCCCGCGGGATCTTGAAGTAGCTGCGGAAGACCAGCTTGCGCTTGTCGCCCTTGCCGACGATGTCGTAGACGGCGTCGGCGCCCTTGTTCGGCCCGATCGCGGCGTTGCAGGTGGCGGTGCCGCCGCCGCCCAGCTCGTCGGTGAACACGACCTTGTCGGCCTTGTTGTTGAACGTGGCCGAGTGCCAGAACGCGAAGTTCTCGTCGTCGCGCACGCTGTCGATGATCCGCGGCTTGAGCCGGTCGGAGATGTCGAACAGCACGCCGTCGCCCATGCACGCCCCGGCCATGAGGTTCTTGGACGGGTAGGCGGTCAGGTCGTGGCAGCCGGTCGTGGCCGAGGTGCCCTCGGGGTAGGGCCGCCCGTCACCGGGGTTGCCGCCGTCGGGGAACAGCACCGGCTCGGCCGCCACCCGGGCCGCCTGCGGGTTGTTCAGCGGCACCTCGACGATCGAGATCAGGTCGTGCGGCGGCTGGCAGTCGGGGTAGCTGCTGCTCGGCGAGTACGACGAGACGTAGATGTAGACGGTGCCGCGCTTGCCCGGGACCAGCGTGTTGGTGTGCGAGCCGCACTTGGTCTCGACGGCCTTGACGTAGCGCGGGTTGCGCACGTCGCTGATGTCGAAGATCTTGATGCCCTCCCAGGCGTCCTTCTCCGACGCGGGCTTGGGCACCGACTGGCACGAATCGTCGCTGCGGGAGCTGTCGGTCGACAGGAACAGCAGGTTCCCGGAGATCGACACGTCGTTCTGCGAGCCGGGGCACTTGACCACGGTGACGATGCGCGGCTTGGCCGGCTTGGAGATGTCGTAGACGGTGAACCCGTCGTAGTTGCCGGCGAAGGCGTAATCGCCCTTGAAGGCCCAGTCCGTGCCGTAGGAGCTGGTGCCCGAGAACACCGGCGGCTTGGGGACGTTGGCCAGGTGGTGCATGTTGGCGGTCTTGACGATCTCGTCCTGACCGGGGATGTCCGCCGCGGCGGCGGGCGCCGCGGCCGCCGACCCGGCCAGCACGAGCGCCGCGAGGCTTCCCACCAGTGTTCGTCGCCTGGGTCTGCGTCCGGAGAACAGCGCCACCCTCACTCCTTCGTGTGCAAAGGCCCCCGACGGTAGATTGATCATCCGGAGTATGGACTGAATCGCGCTCTTTGAATAGGTCTGTATGGATTTGTGAGCTTTCTGAGATCAAAGGCTCTTTAATCGTCGCGTCCGCTGCGGCTACCGTCCGGGGTGTCCGAGCGCAGGGCGGAGTGGGGAGACGGATGCACTACCGGACGCGGTACCGGATGGCGGTGCTGGCCGCGGCGGCGGCCGCCGCCGCGGGCGCCTTGGGCGGATGCAGCGGCGACGGGGACGGCGCGGCGGCGCCCAAGGGCACCGTGCTCATGCCGGGGCGGCCGGGGGAGCCCAACAGGACCGCGGTGGCCGGGCCGTCCAGCCCCGCGCCGCCCACCGCCGCGGAGTTCCGCTTCGTCGAGATGATGATCCCGCACCACCGGCAGGCCGTCGAAATGGCCTCGCTGGCCCCCGGGCAGGCGTCCGACCCGCAGGTCAAGGCGATGGCCGAGCGCATCGACGCGTCGCAGAACGTGGAGATCGCGGCCATGCAGAACTGGCTGCGGCAGCACGGCAGGGGCACCTCCCAGGGGCAGGGCGGCCACGCCGGGCACGGCGCGCACGGCGGCGCCTCGCCCGCGGCGTCCGCCCACGCGGACATGCCCGGCATGGCGACCCCGCAGCAGATGGAGCGGCTGCGCAAGGCCCGCGGCAAGGACTTCGACCGGCTGTTCCTCAACCTGATGATCACCCATCACCAGGGCGCGCTGACCATGGTCAAGGACGTGCTGGACAAGGGCACCGACGTCACCGCCCAGCAGATCGCGCGGGACGTCCAGTCCACCCAGCAGGCCGAGATCAACCGGATGCGGGCCCTGCTCGACGGCTGAGCGGACGTCCGCTGTCACACGGGGCCGGCCCGCGTCGTCTCCCTGGCGACCGCTTGACCGAGCGAAGGGAAGACGATGAAACAGCGGATGAACCTGCGCGCCGTCGCCCCGGACGCCTACCGGGCGTTCCTGGCCGCCGAGAAGGTGCTGAGCGAGGCGGGGCTGGACCCGCTGGTGCGGCACCTGGTGAAGCTCCGCGCCTCCCAGATGAACGGCTGCCTGTACTGCATCGACATGCACGTGCACGAGGCCCTGGCCGACGGCGAGACCCCGGACCGGCTGCACCAGCTGCCGGCGTGGCGGGAGTCGGAGCTGTACACCGAGGCCGAGCGCGCCGCCCTGGCCTACACCGAGGCGGCCACCCGGCTCGGTGACGACGGCGTGCCCGACGCGGTCTGGGACCGGATGACCGAGCACTTCTCGGAGCGGGACCAGGGCACCCTGGTCGCCCTGGTCGCGATGATCAACATGTGGAACCGGGTCTGCGTGCCGACGCGGGTGCGTCCCCCGGCCCGCCCCGTCCCCGCCTCCCGGGCATAGCACGGCCGGGCCGCCGGGAGCCGGTGCCTCCCGGCGGCCCGCCGCGTTCAGCGCCCGGTGGGGGTGATCTTCTCTACCTGGGGCAACGCCTCGCCCAGCACCCCGGCCAGGTCGTGCCCGGCGGCCTGCGAGTAGATCACATGGTCCACGCCCGCCTCGCCCAGCCGGCCCACCGTGTCCACGACCTGGTCGACCGAGGGCTCGCCGGGCAGGCCGTGCGTCGACACCAGCGCCGTCTTCTCGATGTCGGCGTAGTCGCGGCCCTCCCGCTCGCAGTGCTCGCGCAGCACCTCGAGCTTGTGCGGCAGCTCCTCGGAGGCGAAGATGTTGCAGGCGTCGGCGTACTTGGCGACGAACCGCAGCGTCTTCTTCTCCCCGGTGCCGCCGACGAGGATCGGCGGATGCGGGCGCCGGACCGGCTGCGGCGAGTTCAGCGGCCGCTCCAGCCGGTAGTGGACGCCCTCGAAGGCGCTCTCGTCGCCCTTCCACATCCGATGGGCGATCCGCAGCGCCTCCTCCAGCCGTTCGAACCGCTCGGCGGTCGGCGGGAACGGGACGCCGAGGCCGCGCGACTCCTCCTCGTTCCAGGCGGCGCCGATGCCCAGCCAGGCCCGGCCGCCCGACAGCACGTCCAGCGTCGTCACCGTCTTCACCAGGATCCCCGGGTGCCGGTAGGTGACGCCGGTGACCAGCGTGCCCAGCGTGATCCGCTCGGTGAGCGCCGCCGCGTACGCCAGCGCCGTGTAGCCCTCCAGCATGGGGTCCTCCGCGGGGCCGACCCCCGGGATCTGGAAGAAGTGGTCCATCACCCAGAAGGAGTGCAGCCCCGCCTGGTCGGCCTCGCGGGCCATCCGCCCGTACTCGGCGGCGATCCGCTCGGGGCCGCCGGGGAAGGTGAAGCTGGGCACCTGCAGTCCGATGCGCATGTGAAGTCCCTTTCCTCGATTCGGCGGGATGGTGCTCCGGGCGCCGCAGCGCGCTCCGGGTCAGGCCGAGGCGGCCGTGTCCAGTCGTTCCCTCAGCTCGGCGTCCAACGCCAGGTCGGCGGCGCCGAGCGCCTCCTCCAGATGCTCCATCGCGCTCACGCCCACGATGGGGATCATCGGCGGGTCGCCGCCCATCAGCCAGGCCAGCACCACCTGGTTGGGCGTGGCGCCCAACTCGTCGGCCACCGACCTCAGCGCCGCCAGCCGCCGCTCGTTGGACGGGTGCTCGTACGCCCGGTGCAGCGGCTTGTCGGCGCGCGTGTAGGAGCCCGACAGCAGCGCGTTGTACACCCACAGCCGCAGGCCCTCCGCCCGCACGTAGTCGAGCATCTCCTCGTCGATGTGGTGGTGGCCGTTCTCGGGCAGCTTCACCCCCGGCTGCGGCAGCAGGTAGGAGTAGCGGTACTGCAGGTCGTCGTAGCGGGGCTCGCCGAGGGCCCTGGCCCGCTCCACCCGCCACACCGCGTGGTTGCTCACCCCGACCCGGCCGACGGCGCCCTCCCGCACCAGGTCGCCGAAGGCGCCCATCGTCTCCTCCAGGGGCACCGACCGGTCCTCGAAATGCGCCCAGTACAGGTCGATGCGGTCGGTGCCCAGCCGCCGCAGGCTGCCCTCGGCGGCGCTCCGGATCGCCTTCTCCGACAGGCCCTCGGCGTTCTCCAGCCCCGTCCCGGGCGTCTTGGGCTGCGCCCCGACCTTGGTCCCGATGAAGACCTGGTCGCGCACCTTGCGGCTGGCGAGCCACCGCCCGATGACGGCCTCGCTCTCGCCCCCGCGTGCGCCGTCCAGCCAGAAGGCGTAGTTATTGGCCGTATCGATCATCGTCCCGCCCGCCTCGACGAAGCGGTCGAGAATGGCGAACGAGGTCTGCTCGTCCACCCTGGTGCCGAACCACATTGCGCCAAGTGCGATCTCCATGGCGTCTGATCCTGGCTGCTGGAGCGCACTCCAGGTCAACCCCCGCGCCGCCCCGGCCCCCGCTCGGGCGGACACGCCGTCGCGGCCGTCGGCGGCGGTGCGTGCGAGCCGGAGCGGAGCCGGCCGAGGACGGTGCGGTCGGTGGTGCGGTCCCGCGCGTCGTCGGTGACGTCGACACCCCGTGCGGACGGGATCCGCCTCACTTCAGATAGTCGCGCAGGTGCCGGGCGGTGAGGGTGTCGGCGGTGGTGACGAGGTCCCGCGGAGTGCCGGTGAACACGACGCGGCCGCCGTCGTGGCCGGCGCCGGGGCCGAGGTCGATGATCCAGTCGGCGTGGGCCATGACGGCCTGGTGGTGCTCGATGACGATCACGGTGTTGCCGCCGTCGACCAGGCGGTCCAGGAGGGCGAGGAGCCGGTCGACGTCGGCCAGGTGCAGGCCGGTGGTGGGCTCGTCCAGCACGTAGACGGTGCCCCTGTCGGCCATGCGGACGGCCAGCTTGAGGCGCTGGCGCTCGCCGCCGGACAGGGTGGTGAGGGGCTGGCCGAGGCCGAGGTAGCCCAGGCCCACGTCGTACATGCGGTCGAGGATGGCGCGGGCCTGGCCGGTGGTGAAGAAGTCGCGGGCCTCGGTGACCGACATGGCCAGCACCTGGCTGATGTCCTTGCCGCGCAGCTTGTACTTCAGCACCTCGGCGGTGTACCGCCGTCCCTCGCACTCCTCGCAGACGGTGGCGACGCCGGCCGTCATCGCCAGGTCGGTGTAGACCAGGCCGATGCCCTTGCAGGTGGGGCAGGCGCCCTCGGAGTTTGCGCTGAACAGGGCGGCCTTGACGCCGTTGGCCCTGGCGAAGGCGGTGCGGACCCGGTCGAGCAGGCCGGTGTAGGTGGCGGGGTTGCTGCGCCGGGACCCGCGGATCGCCGACTGGTCCACCACGACGACGCCGTCCCGGCCGGGCAGCGACCCGTGGATCAGCGAGCTCTTGCCCGAGCCCGCGACGCCGGTGACGACGGTGAGCACGCCGAGCGGGACGTCCACGTCGACGTCCTTGAGGTTGTGCAGCGACGCGCCGCGGATCGGCAGGTGCCCGGTGGGCCGCCGGACCCGCTCGCGGAGGGCGGCGCGGTGGTCCAGGTGGCGGCCGGTGAGGGTGCCGGACGCGCGCAGGCCCGCCACGTCGCCGGCGTAGCAGATCCGGCCGCCGGCGGCGCCGGCGCCGGGGCCGAGGTCGACGACGTGGTCGGCGATCGCGATCGTCTCCGGCTTGTGCTCGACGACCAGCACCGTGTTGCCCTTGTCGCGCAGCCGCAGCAGCAGCCGGTTCATCCGCTGGATGTCGTGCGGGTGCAGCCCGACGGTGGGCTCGTCGAACACGTAGGTGACGTCGGTGAGCGCGGAGCCGAGGTGGCGGACCATCTTGACGCGCTGCGCCTCGCCGCCCGACAGCGTGCCGGACTCGCGGTCCAGGCTGAGGTAGCCCAGGCCGACCTCCACCATCGAGTCGAGGGTGGCGCGCAGCGCGGCGACCAGCGGCGCCACCGACGGGTCGTCCAGCTCGCGGACGAACTCGGCCAGGTCGCTGATCTGCATGGCGGCGCAGTCGGCGATGTTGCGGCCGTTGATCTTGGCCGAGAGGGCGGCGGCGTTGAGCCGGGCGCCGCCGCAGTCCGGGCAGGCGGCGAAGCGGACGGCGCGCTCGATGAACGCCCGGATGTGCGGCTGCAGCGACTCGACGTCCCGAGACAGGTAGAGCCGCCGGACCTTGACCACCAGGCCCTCGTAGTTGGTGTTCATCCCGCCGAGCTTGATCTTGGTGGCGGGCCTGTGCAGCAGGTCCTCCCACTGCTCGGGGGTGAAATCGCGCAGCGGCACGTCGCGGGGCACGAACCCGGACTCGGCGATGTTGCGCCAGTACCAGGAGCCGACGCCGAAGTTCGGCACGGTGATGGCGCCCTCGTCCAGCGACAGGTTCCGGTCGACGAGCCGGTCGATGTCGATGTCGGAGACGCGGCCGAGCCCCTCGCAGCGCCGGCACATGCCCTCGGCGCTGTTGAAGCTGAACGCGGAGGAGGTGCCCACGTGCGGCACGCCGATGCGGCTGAAGATGATGCGCAGCATGGCGTACGCGTCGGTGGCGGTGCCGACCGTGGACCGGGAGTTGGCGCCCATCCGCTCCTGGTCGACGACGATCGCGGCGCTCAGGTTGCGCAGCGCGTCCACCTCGGGCCGGCCGACCGGCGGCATGAAGCACTGCACGAAGGCGCTGTAGGTCTCGTTGATCAGCCGCTGGGACTCGGCCGCGACGGTGCCGAACACCAGTGACGACTTGCCCGACCCGGACACGCCGGTGAAGACGGTCAGCCGCCGCTTGGGGATGTCGAGGTCGACGCCGGCCAGGTTGTTCTCCCGGGCGCCGCGCACCTGGATGACGTCGTGGGCGTCGGCGGGATGACGGGTGTCCATGACGCTCCTGTATCTTTATGGCCTAAATAGTTCGGAATAGTTTATGGCATAAGGAGTTGTTCGGTGGTCGTCTTCGCCGGCCAGGGGGATCCGCGCCGCTCGATGGACCTGCTCTGGCGCGCGTCGCAGGAGGATCGCGGGGACCGCTCCGCCCCGGGGCCCCGTCCCGGGCTGAGCGTGGACGTGATCGTCGACGCGGCCATCGCCGTCGCCGACGCCGAGGGGATGGCGGCCCTGTCCATGCGCGCGGTGGGGGAGCGGCTCGGCCGCACCGCCATGGCCCTCTACACCTACGTGCCGGGCAAGGCCGAACTGGTCGACCTCATGCACGACCGGGTCCTGGCCGAGCTGCCCACCGACTACGACCTGACCGTGGGCTGGCGGGCGGCCGTCACGGCGTGGGTGCGCGACCTGTGGGACTTCCATCTGCGGCACCCGTGGATGCTGCAGGTGTCGCATGCGCGTCCCGTCCTGGGGCCGGGCTGGTTCACCATGTCCGAGACGATGATGACCGTGCTGCGCACCACCGGGCTGGACGCCCGCACCCTGCGGGCCCTCGGCGGGACGCTGACGCACCTGGTGCGGGACACGGCGCGGGTCGTCGCCGAGACGCGGCTGGCGGTGCGGGAGACCGGGCAGGGCGAGGACGAGTGGTGGTACGCCCGCGCCCCGCAGCTGGACGAGCTGGTGCCCGATTTCGGCGCGCGGTTCCCCACGCTGACCTGGATGGAGTCCCAGCACGCCTTCGACGCCCACGACCCGGACACCCCCTACCTGGTGCAGGAGGCCACCGAGGAGTTCGAGACGGGCCTCGCCCTGGTGCTGGACGGCGTCGAGGCGAGGATCCGCCGCGCGCGCGGGGACGCCGGCGATTGACCTGGAGCGCGCTCCAGGGGCAGGCTGTGGCGGCGTGAGGTCCTACTCCCCGGCTGAGACCGCCAGCAGAAGCGGTTTCAGCATCGACACGCTGCGTTACTACGAGAAGATCGGACTGCTGTCGGGGATCGCGCGCGACGCGGCGGGGCGCCGGGTCTTCACCGACGACGACCTGGCCTGGCTGGGCATGCTGCGCTGCCTGCGCGACACCGGCATGCCGATCGCCGAGCTGCTGCGCTACGCCGAGCTGGTGCGCGGCGGCGACGAGACCACCCCGGAGCGCATCGCGCTGCTGCGGGCCCACGACCGCCGGGTGGAGGAGCAGATCGCCCGGCTGCGCGAACAGCAGCGCAAGATCCAGGGGAAGATCCGCCACTACGAGGAGGCCGCCGCGACCGCCGGGCCGGCCGCCGACGCGGCCACCTGAGCGATCGACTCGCCGCGGGCGAGACGGCGGCGCAGCAGCGCGGCGTCCGGCGCGACGGCCGTGACGAGCACCGCGGACGGGTGCGCCAGCGGCAGGACGGCCAGCCCCTCCGCCGAGTGCGGCTCGCGGGTCAGTCCCGGACGGACCAGCAGCACGCTGCCGGCGGCCCGGGCGTCACCGAGCACCGCCGGACCGTCGTGCCGGTCGCCGACGCGCAGCTCGTGACGCAGCAGCGGCGTCCGGCCGGCCGTCACGTCGAGCCGGCTGTGCAGCCGCCCGGGCCGTTCGCCGTGCCGCCCCAGCACCAGCTCCTCGCGCAGCCGCAGCGTCGCCCCCTCGGCCAACGCGATCTCGGTCGCGGACCGGTGGTCGCATCCGGCGGCGGCCACCGTGGGCTCCGGCGCGAGGTCCAGGTGGCCGCCCGCCCCGATCCGCGCCCGCACCGCCAGCCGCGACACGCCGTCCCCGGGCAGCACGACCGCGGCCGCCGCCGACCGCACCGCCAGCCGCGCCCCCGGGCCGACCCTTAGGTCGATCTCCAGGACGTCGCCGCCCAGCGGGCCCGCCGCGGCGCCCACCAGGTAGACGGCCCCGTGGGCCTCGCGCAGCGCCAGCGGCCCGTCCGAGCGCAGCCGCGTGCAGCGGGTGCGCCCCCGCGCGTCGCGTTCGGCGGTGGCGGC
>NZ_BAABDO010000105.1:0-23622 GCF_039539665.1 Actinomadura keratinilytica | reverse complement strand
GTGGCCGGCGGCGGCGGAGGCGATGCCGAGGGCGGCGGCGGCCAGGTAGACGGCCGCGCCGAGCAGCACGCTGGCGCCCGTGCGCAGCGCGGCGGTCAGCGCCAGGGACCGGTCCTCGGGCAGGCCCTGCCGCACCGCCTTGACCGTCGCGTCGTCCAGCAGCGGCCCGGCGGTGGCGGCCAGCCGCTGGAAGCCCTCGGCGGCGGCCTCCTCGGCCAGCGCCCACCGCGCCACGCCCAGCGACTCCTCCGGCTCGGGCGGCTCCTCCTCCAGCGCCTCGGGCGACTCCTCGTCGAACTCCGGCTCCTCGACCAGCAGCACCGCCTCGCCGGTGTCCAGCGCCCCGTCGATCGCCTGCCGGGCGTCCGGGAACCGCTGCGCGGCCAGCGCCGCCGCCACATCCGCGACGGGCGTGGCGGTGTGGCCCTGCCGGGCGGCCTCGGTCAGCAGGTGCAGCACCAGCGCGCGCCCCCGCCGGGGGTCGCCGCGCCGCGCCAGGTCGCCCAGCAGCGGCCGGGCGAAGTGGTCGGCCTGCCGCGGCAGCACGCCCGGCACGCGCAGCAGCCGCCAGGGGTCGGCGCGCAGCAGTCCCGCCGCGGCGGCGCCGAGCCGCGCGGCGACGCGCGGCACCAGCGCGGCGGGCACGCCGGTCGCCTCGAACAGCCGGGCCAGGTCGGGCGCGGAGTCGGTCACGGGCCTCCCGTCAGTGCTCGCTTCGGTGCTCGCCTCAGCGCTTGTTTCGGTGCTCGCCTCAGCGCTTGCTTCGGTGCTCGCCGGCCCGGGCGCGGTCCGCCGCCCGGGCTCGTCGGATTCCGGTCCCGAGAGTGCCATACGGGGCCGCCCGGGTCAGGGCGCCATGCGCCGCACAGGCCATACGCACAGGGGACGCGCCAGGTCACGGGTGGGGCGCCGACATGTCGGACACATCGTCCAGCGCGTCCCGGATCTCCTGCGGCAGCGTGAGCTTGTCGCTGCGCAGCACCTGCGCCAGCTGCGCCGACGTGCGCGCCCCCACGATCGGCGCGGCCACCCCGGGACGGTCGCGCACCCAGGCCAGCGCCACGTCCACCGGCGACACGCCCAGCCCCTCGGCGGCCGTCACCACCGACTCGACGATGCGGGCGCACTCCTCGTCCAGGTACGGCTGCACGAACTCCGAGAAATGCGGCGCGGCCGCCCGCGAACCCGCCGGGATGCCGGTGCGGTACTTGCCGGTGAGCACCCCGCGGCCCAGCGGGGAGCAGGGCAGCACGCCCACCCCCGCGTCCAGCGCGGCGGGCAGCAGCTCGCGTTCGATGTCGCGCCGCAGCAGCGAGTACTCCGCCTGCACCGACACGACGGGGGCGCGGCCCGGCCAGGCGCTCTGCCACGCCGCCGCCTTGGCCAGCTGCCACCCCGCGTAGTTCGACACCCCCGCGTACCGGGCGCGGCCGCTGGCCACCGCCTCGTCCACCGCCGACAGCGTCTCCTCCAGGGGCGTGGACGGGTCGTACACGTGCAGCTGCCACAGGTCGACGTAGTCGACGTCCAGGCGGTCCAGGGACGCGTCCAGGGCGGTCAGCAGATGCCGCCGGGAGCCGTCGTAGCGGCCGTCGGGGCGGATCGCCGCCTTGGTCGCCAGCACGATCGAGTCGCGGTCCACCACGTCGCGCAGCAGGTGCCCGAGGATGCGTTCGCTGGCGCCCTCGCTGTAGACGTCGGCGGTGTCGACCAGAGTGCCCCCCGCGTCCACGAACGCCGTCAGCTGCGCGGCCGCCTCGTCGGGCTCGGTGTCCTGCCCCCAGGTCATGGTGCCCAGGCCCAGCCGGGACACCAGCAGCCCGCTGCGCCCGAGGTGACGCTCTTCCATAGGCGGTCACAGTAGCGGCCCGGCCGGTCGGTCCACCGCGCCGGTGGCGGCGGCGCGGCCGGGAGGCGGCGGCGCGCCGGGTGCGTGTCGCCCGCGGGCCGAGCACGCTCCGCGACCGCTAGGCTCACGGAGCGTGAACGTCGTGGAAGCGGCCGTCCTCGGCATCGTCCAGGGCCTGACGGAGTTCCTGCCCATCTCCAGTTCGGGGCACATGCTGTTCGTGCCGAAGCTCCTCGGCTGGCAGGACCCCGGGTCGGCCTTCAGCGCGGTCATCCAGATCGGCACCATGGCCGCGGTGGTCATCTACTTCCGGCGCGACCTGGGGCGCATCCTGCTCACCTGGACGCGCAGCCTGTGGCGGCCCGAGCTGCGCCGCCACCAGGACGCCCGGATGGGCTGGTACATCGGCCTCGGCACCCTCCCGATCGGGGTGTGCGGCCTGGCGTTCAAGGACTTCATCGAGGAGCCCGCCCGCAACCTGTGGATCAACGCCGCGTCGCTGATCGTCATGGGCCTGCTGCTGATGGCCGCCGAGTGGTGGGGGGCGCGCAAACGCGACGTCGGCGACCTCGACCTGCGCGACGGCCTGATCATCGGAACGTTCCAGGCGCTGGCGCTGATCCCCGGCTCGTCCCGCTCCGGCTCCACCATGACCGGCGCGCTGTTCCTCGGCTACACGCGGGAGGCGGCGGCGCGCTACTCGTTCCTGCTGTCGGTGCCGGCCGTGGTGCTGTCGGGGCTGTTCGAGCTGCGCAAGGCCTTCTCCGGCGACCTGCAGGCGGTGCCGACCGCGGTGGCGGCGGCGGCGTCGTTCCTCGTCGGCTACGCCTGCATCGCCTGGCTGCTGAAGTTCCTGGCCCGGCACTCGATGGTGGTGTTCGTCTGCTACCGGGTGGCGCTCGGCGGCGTCATCCTCGGCCTGCTCGCCGCCGGGGCCATCAGCGCCTGACCGCGCCGCGCCCGGCCGGGGCCGGATTTTTGTCGCCCGCGTGCATATCGCCGCCGCCGGTCCCCGGGTTACAGTGCGCGCTCATGGCGACCCCGCCCTTCTCGATGTACTCGCCGCGCACCCCGGCGGACGCCGGTCCGCTGGTGCGGCCCCGGTACGGCGCGGGACGCGCCGACGACCCGGGCTACCTGCGGTCGCTGCGCACCGGCACGGTCCTGGCGCGGCTGCGCGCGGTGATGCTGGTCCTGGCGGCGGCGCAGGTGCTGATCCTGGCGATCTCGCCGCCGCTGGTCCCCGGCGGACCCGGCCCGCTGCCCGCCCCGTGGACGGTCCCGCCCGTCGCCGCCGCCGCGCTGGTGGCGGTGCTGGCCGGGCCCCGCACGCCGCGTCCGCTGCGCCCGGGCCGCGACCGCGAGCAGGCCGCCGCGGCGGCGCTGCTGCAGTTCCGGCAGGCGATCCTGGTGCGGTTCGCGCTCGCCGACGCCGTCATCCTGCTCGGCCTGGCCATGGCGGTCACCACCCGCGACGAGACGGTGTTCCTGGCGGCGTTCGCGGTGGGCTACCCGCTGCTGCTCGGCCTGGCGCTGCCCACGGCGGGCGGGGTGGAGCGGATGCGGCGCCGCCTGGAGGCGGGCGGCGCCGAGTCGCACCTGTGGGCCGTGCTGCTGGCGCCCGCGCCCGACCGCCGGCACGTGTCCACCGCGCGATGATCACAACGGCGCCGCGCATCTCGTAGAGTGCGTGTCGTGACGACGCTGCTGCTGGTCCGCCACGGACTGACCGCGCTGACCGGGCCGGTGCTGGCGGGCTGGACCCCCGAGGTGCACCTGGACGAGCGCGGCCGCGGGCAGGCGCGGGCGCTGGCCGGGCGGCTGGCGCCGGTGCCGCTGGCGGCGGTGGTGTCCAGCCCCCTGGAGCGGTGCCTGGAGACCGCCGAGGCGATCGCCTCCGGCCGCGCCGGACCCGCCGGCAAGATCGAGGCCGACGAGCGGTTCGGCGAGGTCCGCTACGGCGACTGGACGGGCCGCCCGCTCAAGGAGCTGGCCGAGGAGCCGCTGTGGCGGGTCGTGCAGGCCCACCCGAGCGCGGCCCGCTTCCCCGGCGAGGACGGCGAGTCGCTGGCCGCCGCCCAGCACCGCGCGGTCGCCGCGGTCCGCGACTGGAACGCCCGGATCGCCGCCGAGCACGGCCCGCACGCCGCCTACGCGGTGTGCAGCCACGGCGACATCATCAAGGCCGTCGTCGCCGACGCGCTCGGCCTGCACCTGGACCAGTTCCAGCGGATCCAGGTCGCGCCCGCGTCGCTCACCGTCATCCGCTACACCGAGCTGCGGCCGTTCGTGGTGCGCCTCAACGACACCGGCGGCGGTGTCGACGACCTGCTGCCCCCGCCCGAGGACGAGCAGGGGCGGGACGGCGGGCAGGGCCCGGGGCGCAGTGACGCGGCCGTCGGCGGCGGCGCGTAGGGTCGTTGTCATGCCGGTCATCTCCTATGAACTGCCGGACAGGTTCGTCGCCGGCACGGTCGGGCGCCCGGGGGAGCGCTCGTTCTACCTGCAGGCCCGCGAGGGCCGCCGCATCACCAGCGTGGGCCTGGAGAAGTTCCAGGTGACGCTGCTGGCCGAGCGGCTGGAGGAGCTGCTGGACGAGATCCTGCGGCGCAGCGGCGGCACCGCCCCGGTGCCCGCGGTCACCCCGGCCGAGCTGCAGGACGACGGCCCGCTGGACCAGCCGGTCGAGGAGGAGTTCCGGGTCGGCACCATGGCGCTGGCCTGGGACCCCGAGGACGAACGCGTGATCATCGAGGCGCAGGAGGTCACCGAGTCCGACGCCGAGGAGACCGAGGTCGGCGCGGAGGACCCGGCGATCGCCGTGCTGCGGGTGCGGATCACCGCCGCGCAGGCCCGGGCGTTCGCCGAGCGCGCCCTGAAGGTGGTGGCGGCGGGCCGTCCGCCCTGCCCGCTGTGCGGGCTGCCGCTGGACGCGGGCGGGCACATCTGCCCCCGCCAGAACGGGTACAAGGCGTGAACGGTCGCCGTGGGTGAACCGCGGGACGTCCCCGGGCGGCACGAGCCGGGGCGGCACGAGGGGCGGCACGAGCCGGGGCGGCACGAGGCCGGGCGGCACGCGCGCGGCGGCCGGCGGCGGCGCACGTCACCGCCGCCCGTGCTGGATCATGGGCGCGGCGCCCGGGACAATGGACGCATGACGCAGCCCTCCCGGGATCGCAGCCCCGCCGACGACGGTCCCGGCCGCACCGTCTCCCCCCGCGACGCCGATCTCGCCGAACGGCTGCTCTCCGAGGGCCGCCTCACCGTGGAGGGGCGGCTCGTCCAGGCGTCCAACGCCACGCTGTACTGCTCGGTCGAGTGGGAGGACCTCACCGCCGCCTGCGTGTACAAGCCGGTGGCGGGCGAGCGCCCGCTGTGGGACTTCCCGGACGGCACCCTGGCCGGGCGCGAGGTCGCCGCGTACGCGGTGTCGCAGGCGATGGGCTGGAACATCGTGCCGCCCACCGTGCACCGCGACGGCCCCTACGGGCCCGGCATGGTGCAGCTGTGGGTGGAGCCCGACCCGGACGTCGACCTGGTGGCGCTGTCGCGGTCGGACGACCCGGCGGTCCGGCGGGTGGCGGTGTTCGACGCCGTCATCAACAACGCCGACCGCAAGATCGGGCACCTGCTGCCGCCCGGCGACGGCCACGTCTACGGCTGCGACCACGGCGTGTGCTTCTCGGTGGAGTACAAGCTGCGCACCGTGCTGTGGCAGTGGCGCGGCAAGCGGCTGACCGACGAGGCGCTGGAGGCGCTCGGCCGGGTCGAGGCGGCGCTGGCCGGTCCGCTGGGCGACCGCCTGGCCGCGCTGCTGACCGCCGAGGAGGTCGACGCCACCCGCCGCCGCGTCGAGCTGATGCTCAAGCACCGCATCCACCCCTACCCGCCGGAGGACTGGCCCGCCATCCCCTGGCCGCCGCTCTGACCCGCCCCCGTCCGCCTCCTGCCGGCGGACCCCGCCCCGCGGCCCGGTACGGGGGGAATGCTCCAATGGGGCGCATGTGCACGGCGATCGTGAGTTTCGACCCCTCGTCTCCCGTTCCGGTGCTGCTGGTGGGCGTCCGGGACGAGTTCCTGGCCCGCGCGTGGGAGCCGCCGGGCCGGCACTGGCCGGACCGGCCGGGCCTGGTCGGCGGCCGGGACCGGCGCGCCGGGGGCACCTGGCTCGCGGTCGACCCGGCCGCCCCGCGCGCCGCCACCGTGCTGAACGGCCGCGGCCGCGACGCGCCCGAGGCGGCGCGCTCCTCGCGCGGCGAGCTGCCGCTGCGGACGGCGGCCGACGGCAGGCTCGACGGGCTGGACCCGGCCCGCTTCGACCCCTTCCACCTCGTGTGCGCCGAGCCGGACGCGGTGCGGCTGTGGAGCTGGGACGGCGTCGAGCTGGTGGAACGCGCGCTCGGCCCCGGCCTGCACATGGTGGTCAACAACGGCCTGGAGGGGCGGGACCGCCGCGGCGACGGGCACGCCGACGACGGCGACCGGCACATGGCCGCCCGCCTGGCCCACTTCCGGCCCCGGCTGGCCGCCGCGCCCCGTCCCGAGCCCCGCGACGGGACGGCCGCGCAGGCGTGGGGCCCGTGGCTGGAGCTCGCCGAGGGCGCCGGGCTGCCGCGCACGGACCCGCGGGCCCTGCTCCCGCTGGTCGAACTCCCCGGGACGGGCGTGTGGGGCACCACGTCGGTGAGCCTGGTGGCGTTGCGCGCCGACGGCGTCCGCTACGACTTCTCGCCCGCGCCCGGCGACCCCGGCGCCTGGACCCGGGTCGTCTGACCGGGCGCGCCCGCCGCGCCGCGCGGCCTGGGCGGCGCGACCCGGACGGCGCGACCCGGACGGCGTGACTTGGGCGGCGCGACCGGGGCGGCGCGGCCCCGGCGCCCACGTTCGGTGCTACCTTCGTTACCCGTCGCGACCGCGCGGGGAGGTGGGCCGCCGGATGGGAGCGTTCGTCGTCCGCAGGCTGCTGCACGCGGTCGTGGTGCTGTGGCTGGTGTCCACGCTGGTGTTCGCGCTGCTGCACCTGTCGCCGGTGCCGGTGGAGCAGGTCATCGGCGGCCCCCGCGCCACCGCCGACACCCTCGCCCAGATCCGCCGCGGCCTGGGCCTGGACCGCCCGCTGGCCGTCCAGTACGGCCGGTTTCTGCTGCGGCTGGCACGCGGCGACCTCGGCGACTCCTACGTCACCGGCGTGCCGGTGACGCGGCTGATCGCCGAGCGGCTCCCCACGACGCTGTGGCTGGTGCTGGGCGCGGCCGTGCTGTGGCTGGCGGGCGGCATGGCGGCCGGGGTGCTCGGCGCGGCCCGGCCCGGCGGCGCGGCGGACCGGCTGACGACGGTGCTGGTGCTGGCCGGGCTGTCGGCGCCGCCGTTCGTGCTGGCGCTGGTGCTGCTGCAGGCGCTGGCCGGCGGCACCGGGTTCTTCGAGGCGGGGCCGCCGCTGCAGGAGCACTTCTGGCGCCGCATGGTGCTGCCGTGGTGCGCGCTGGCGATGCTGATGGCCGCCGCGTGCGCCCGGCTCACCCGCGGCGCCCTGCTGGACGCGCTCGGCGAGGACTACGTCCGCACCGCCCGCGCCAAGGGCCTGCCGGAGCGGCGGGTGCTGGTGCGGCACGGCCTGCGCGCGGCGCTGCCGCCGGTCGTCACCCAGTTCGGCGTGGACGCGGGGGCGCTGGTCGGCTCCACCGTCGTCACCGAGAAGGTGTTCGGGCTGCAGGGCGTCGGCCAGCTGGTGCAGCAGTCCATCGTCTCCGGCGACGCCCCCGTGGTCATCGGGGTGACGCTGCTGGTCACCGTCTGCGTGATCGCCACCGGGCTGGCCGCCGACCTGGTGCATTCCGCGCTGGACCCGCGCATCCGGCTGCCATGACCCCGTCCCCGGACAATTCGGATGATCTCCCCGTAAAACCGTAGACGGGGCCTGGATAAGCTTGCCGGTATGCGATCGTGGCCCGCACCCGAGGTTCCCCACCTGCCCGCCGCCGGTCTTCCCTCCGCCGACTCCCCGCTGCGCCTGCACGACACCGGAACCGGACAGGCACGGGCCACCGAGCCCGGCGCCACCGCCCGGATGTACGTGTGCGGCATCACCCCCTACGACGCCACCCACCTCGGGCACGCCGCCACCTACCTGGCCTTCGACCTGGTCAACCGGGTCTGGCGCGACCTGGGCCACCGGGTGCGCTACGTGCAGAACGCCACCGACGTCGACGACCCGCTCTTGGAACGTGCCCGCCAGACCGGCCAGGACTGGCGCGAGCTGGCCGACCGGGAGATCCAGCTGTTCCGCGACGACATGACGGCGCTGCGCATCCTGCCGCCCGACCACTACATCGGCGCCGTGGAGGCCATCCCGCTCATCACCGAGATGGTGGAGAAGCTGCGCGCCAAGGATGCCACCTACGACCTGGACGGCGACCTGTACTTCCCCGTCGACGCCGACCCCGACTTCGGCCGGGTCAGCCGGCTGACCCGCGAGCAGATGCTGCCGCTGTTCGCCGAACGCGGCGGCGACCCGGGCCGCCCCGGCAAGAAGGACCCGCTGGACCCGCTGCTGTGGATGGCCCGGCGGCCCGGCGAGCCGTGCTGGGACTCCCCGTTCGGCAAGGGCCGCCCCGGCTGGCACGTGGAATGCTCGGCGATCTCCGTCGAATACCTGGGCATGGCCTTCGACGTCGAGGGCGGCGGCTCCGACCTGGCCTTCCCGCACCACGAGATGGGCGCCTCGCACGCCCAGATCGCCACCGGCGAACGCCCGCACGCCCGCGCCTACGTGCACGCCGGCATGGTCGGCCTGGACGGCGAGAAGATGTCCAAGTCGCGCGGGAACCTGGTGTTCGTGTCCGGGCTGCGGCGCGACGGCGCCGACCCCATGGCGATCCGGCTGGCGCTGCTCGCCCAGCACTACCGCGCCGACTGGGAGTGGACGCCGGGCCTGCTGGAGGCGGCGGCCGCGCGGCTGCACCGCATGCGCGCCGCCGGCCGGCTGCCCGCCGGGCGGTCCGCCGCCGGCACGGCCGCCGAGGTCCGCGCCCGCCTGGCCGACGACCTGGACGCCCCCGGCGCGCTGGCGGCCGTCGACCGCTGGGCCGACCGGGCCCTGGCCGACCAGCCGGACGCCCGCGACGCCGACGCCGACGCGCCCGCCCGGGTCCGCGCGCTCACCGACGCCCTGCTCGGCGTCGCCCTGTGACCCGCCCCGCGCGGCGGCGCGGGGCCGGCCGCCCCGGTTGCGCGGCTCACAGCAGCCCGGCCAGCTTGTAGAGCACGAGGGAGCCGGCGACGGCCACGTTGAGGCTGGCGCCGGTGCCCACCATGGGGATCTCCACGGCCAGGTCCAGCAGGTCCAGCGCCTCGTCCGGTATCCCGTACTGCTCGTGCCCCAGCACCGCCACCGTGCGTCCGCGGGCGGGAGGCAGGTCGGCCAGGCGCACCGCCTCGTCGGCCAGCTCCACGCCCACCACCCGCGTGCCGGCGTCGCGCTGGCGGGCCAGCCAGCCCAGGGGGTCGCCGACCCAGTGCACGCAGGACGGCCGGCGCAGCGTGTTGCCGCGCGCCAGCGCCTCGGGCACCCACCGGAACCGGGGCACCGCCAGGCAGGCGCCGACGGCGTCGCAGGTCCGCAGCAGGGTGCCGAGGTTGGCGCCGTGCAGCGGCCACAGCGGCGCGGCGATGAGGTGGTCCCAGCAGGAGTGGGCGCGGCTTCTGCGGTGGCGTCTCAGCTCGCGGGGGGACCGGACGCGGATCGCCGGCCGGGCCGCCGCAGGGGCCGCCTCGGCGTCAGGGGCACGGACGTCAGGGGCACGGACGTCGGGGGAGCGGGCACCGGAGATCTGGGCGGGACGCGGGTGACGGCCCGCGCGGGCGCTCACCGGCGCAGGGCGCCTCCGCCCCGGGAAGAATCGGCAGCGTTCATGACGTGGTCCATGACATGCGCACTTCGCGGCGTACGCGGGCCATCGACGGGACGCCCCCCGGACGCGAAGGACGGCGCGGGGGACGCCGTGCGGAACGCGGCTTGCGCCGCCACCGCGCCATGATACGCCCGCCCCCGCACCGGGCACACCGGCCCACACCGCGCGGCGCAGGCGGCGGGCGCGGCGCGGGCGACGGCGCGCGCCCGGTCAGCCGGTCTCGCGGCGGCGCAGGTAGCGCTCGAACTCGCGGGCGATGGCGTCGCCGCTGGCCTCCGGCAGCTCCAGGGCGTCCTTCTGCTCCTCCAGGCTGCGCACGTACTCGGCGACCTCCGAGTCCTCCTCGGCCAGCTCGTTGACGCCGTTCTCCCAGGCCCGCGCCTCCTCGGGCAGCTCGCCCAGGGGGACGGTGACGTCCAGCACGTCCTCCACCCGGCGCAGCAGCGCCAGCGTGGCCTTGGGGGACGGCGGCGAGGCCACGTAGTGCGGCACCGCCGCCCACAGCGACACCGTGCGCAGGTCCGCCTTGGAACACGCGTCCTGCAGGACGCCGAGGATGCCGGTCGGCCCCTCGTAGCGGGCCGGCTCCAGGTGGAGGGTGCTCACCAGGCCCGCGTCGGAGGCGGCGCCGGTGACCGGTACCGGCCGGGTGTGCGGGGCGTCGGCCAGCAGCGCCCCGAGCAGGACGACGCTCTTGACCTCAAGCTCCAGCATCAGCCCGACCAGCTCGCGGCAGAACGACCGCCACCGCATGTTGGGCTCGATGCCGTGCACCAGCACCACGTCGCGTCCGGACGGCAGGCGCGCCCAGGACACCCGGGTGGTGGGCCAGGTGATCCCGCGGCTCTCCCCGTCGGCCATCTCGATGAGCGGACGGGTGACCTGGAAGTCGTAGTAGTCGTCCGGGTCCAGCTCGGCGATCGGCACGGCGTCCCAGATCGACTCCAGGTGGCCGATGACGCCGCTGGCGGCCTCTCCGGCGTCGTTCCACCCTTCAAAGGCGGCCACGACGACCGGATCGACGAGTTCGGGCACGCTTTCCAGCTCGACCACGCGCTGCCTCCTTCCGACGACAGGTACAGCGTCACCGAGGGGGCCGTGATTCCCGGGGGGCGGACCCGCTCATGATCGGTGCTGTCAGCCTACGTCCTAGGTGCCTTCTTGCCCCACCGTTGCGGCGCGCCGTTCGCCCCCGGCAGACCCGTGAACTCCCCCACAGGGGACGGGCCCGCCGCAGGGGCGCCGATTGCCGCGCCGTGACGGCTCATTTGCCCTTCTCGGTGGTGTGGACGATGAGCACGTCGCAGGGGGAGCGGTGGGACAGGTTCGCCGGGACCGACCCCAGGATGCGGCCGGCGAGGCTGTTGAGGCCCCGGTTGCCGACCACGACCAGGTCCACGGCGCGGTCCCGGGCCAGGCGGGCCAGCACGTCCACCGGGTCCCCCTCCTGGGCGACCTGGTCGATGTCGCGGGCGCCCGCGGCGACGGCGCGCTCGCGGGCGGCGCGCAGCGCGTCGTCGGCGGGCGTGGACCCCTGCACCTTGTAGGCCAGGTCGCCCAGCCGGTCGGCGGCGCTGAGCCGCTCCCGCTCGGGCATGGGGCTGTAGGCGGAGGCCAGCAGCAGCGTGGCGCCGGTGGCGGCGGCCAGCTGCGCGGCCCGGTCCACCGCGCGGAACGAGGAGTCGGAGCCGTCGGTGCCGACGAGGATGGTGCGGTACGCGCTCATGCCGCTCCTTACCGATGAGTAGTTCGCAGGGTGGTGGCACGGTATCGGTCGGGCGCGCAGCGTCACCACCCCCTTCCCACCCCCTTCCCACCCCCTTCCCGCGCTCTCCCGCCGACCCGCCGCCGGCGGGGCGCCCTGCTCGCACCGCCGGCGGCGCCGTCTGAGGCGTTCGGGCGGATCCGCGACGGCTCCGGGAGATCGTCCGCCGTGCCCGGCTAGGCTGGGACACCATGAGCACTCCGACACCTCAGTCCCTCCGGCAGGCCCTGCAGCAGCGCGTCGTCGTGGCCGACGGGGGCATGGGGACGATGCTCCAGGAGGCGGCCCCCACCCTGGACGACTTCCAGGGGCACGAGGGCTGCAACGAGATCCTGAACATCACCCGGCCGGACATCGTCCGCTCGATCCACCAGGCCTACTTCGACGCCGGCGTCGACTGCGTGGAGACCAACACCTTCGGCGCCAACCTGGGGAACCTGGGCGAGTACGGCATCACCGAGCGGATCGAGGAGCTGTCGGAGGCCGGCGCCCGCCTGGCCCGCGAGGTCGCCGACGCGGTGTCCACGCCCGACCGGCCCCGCTGGGTGATCGGATCGGTCGGCCCCGGCACCAAGCTGCCCACCCTCGGGCACGTCACGTTCGCCGAGCTGCGCGACGCCTACCAGCGCAACGCCGAGGGCCTGCTGGCCGGCGGCGTGCACGCCATCCTGGTGGAGACCTGCCAGGACCTGCTGCAGGCCAAGGCCGCGCTCATCGGCGCCAAGCGCGCCATCGCCGCCGCCGGCACCGACACCGTCCTGATCGCGCACGTGACGATCGAGCAGAACGGCGCGATGCTGCTCGGATCGGAGATCGGCGCCGCGCTGACCGCCCTGGAGCCGATGGGCCTGGACCTGATCGGCCTGAACTGCGCCACCGGCCCCGCCGAGATGAGCGAGCACCTGCGCTACCTGGCCCGGCACGCCCGCATCGGCCTGTCCTGCATGCCCAATGCCGGCCTGCCCGAGCTGACCGCCGACGGCGCCCGCTACCCCCTCACCCCCGCCGAGCTGGCCGACGCGCACGACGCGTTCACCCGCGACTTCGGCCTGTCGCTGGTCGGCGGCTGCTGCGGCACCACCCCCGAGCACCTGCGGCAGGTGGTCGAACGGGTCCGCGGCCGCGAGGTCGCCCCGCGGCGGCCCCGCCCCGAGGCGGGCGCCTCGTCGCTGTACCAGCACGTCCCGTTCCGGCAGGACACCTCCTACCTGGCGATCGGGGAGCGCACCAACGCCAACGGCTCCAAGGCGTTCCGCGAGGCCATGCTGGAGGGCCGCTGGGACGACTGCGTCAAGATCGCCCGCGACCAGGCCCGCGACGGCGCCCACATGCTGGACCTGTGCGTCGACTACGTCGGCCGCGACGGCGTCGCCGACATGAAGGAGCTGGCCTCCCGGCTCGCCACCGCCGCCACCCTGCCGATCGTGCTGGACTCCACCGAGGTGCCCGTGCTCACCGCGGGCCTGGAGATGCTCGGCGGCCGCGCCGTGGTCAACTCCGTCAGCTTCGAGGACGGCGACGGGCCCGGCTCCAAGCTCGCCCGGCTCATGCCGGTGGTCAAGGAGCACGGCGCCGCGATCGTGGTGATGTGCATCGACGAGGAGGGCCAGGCCCGCACCGCCGAATGGAAGGTCCGCGTCGCCACCCGCATGATCGAGGAGCTCACCGGCAGGTGGGGCATGCGGCTCGGCGACATCATCGTCGACTGCCTGACGTTCACCATCGGCACCGGCACCGAGGAGTCCCGCCGCGACGCCCTCGAGACCATCGAGGCGATCCGCGAGCTCAAGCGCCGCTACCCGGAGGTGCAGACCACCCTCGGGGTGTCGAACGTCTCCTTCGGCCTCAACCCCGCCGCCCGCGTGGTGCTCAACTCGGTGTTCCTCAACGAGTGCGTCGACGCCGGCCTGGACTCGGCGATCGTGCACGCCTCCAAGATCCTGCCGATGGCGCGGATCGACGAGGAGCAGCGCAAGGTCGCCCTCGACCTGATCTACGACCGCCGCTCCGAGGGCTACGACCCGCTGCACCGGTTCATGGAGCTGTTCGAGGGCGTCGACACCGCCGCGCTGAAGGCCGGCCGCGCCGCCGAGCTGGCCGCGCTGCCGCTGTGGGAGCGGCTCAAGCGCCGCATCATCGACGGCGAGCTGGACGGCCTGAGCGACGACCTGGACGAGGCGCTCGAGCAGCGGCCCGCCCTGGAGATCGTCAACGACGTGCTGCTGGACGGCATGAAGGTCGTCGGCGACCTGTTCGGCTCCGGGCAGATGCAGCTGCCGTTCGTGCTGCAGTCCGCCGAGGTCATGAAGACCGCCGTCGCCTACCTGGAACCGCACATGGAGAAGGTGGAGGGCGAGGGCTCCAAGGGCCGCATCGTGCTGGCCACCGTCAAGGGCGACGTGCACGACATCGGCAAGAACCTGGTCGACATCATCCTGTCCAACAACGGCTACGAGGTGATCAACCTCGGCATCAAGCAGCCCATGTCGGCGATCCTGGAGGCCGCCCGCGACGAGAACGCCGACGTCATCGGCATGTCCGGGCTGCTGGTCAAGTCGACCGTGGTGATGAAGGAGAACCTGGAGGAGCTCAACGCCCGCGGCCTGGCCGACCGGTGGCCGGTGCTGCTCGGCGGCGCCGCCCTCACCCGCGCCTACGTCGAGCAGGACCTGGCCGAGCTGTTCGACGGCGAGGTCCGCTACGCCCGCGACGCGTTCGAGGGGCTGCGGCTGATGGACGCGTTCATGGCCGTCAAGCGCGGCGAGGAGGGCGCCCAGCTGCCGCCGCTGCGCGAACGCCGGGTCCGCAAGGGCGCCGCCCTGCAGGTCACCGAACCCGCCGACATGCCCGCCCGCTCGGACGTCGCCACCGACAACAAGGTGCCCGACCCGCCGTTTTGGGGCGACCGCGTCGTCAAGGGCATCCCCCTCGCCGACTACGCCGCCTACCTGGACGAACGCGCCACCTTCATGGGGCAGTGGGGCCTCAAGCCCGCCCGCGGCGGCGACGGCCCCACCTACGAGGAGCTGGTGGAGACCGAGGGCCGGCCCCGGCTGCGCATGTGGCTGGACCGCATCCAGACCGAGGGCCTGATCGAGGCCGCCGTCGTCTACGGCTACTTCCCGGCCGTGTCCGAGGGCGACGACCTGGTCATCCTCAACGAGGACGGCTCCGAACGCGAACGGTTCACCTTCCCGCGCCAGCGCCGCGACCGGCACCTGTGCCTGGCCGACTTCTTCCGCCCCCGCGAGTCCGGCGAGACCGACGTGGCCGCCTTCCAGCTCGTCACCGTCGGGTCGAAGGTCAGCCGGGCCACCGCCGAGCTGTTCGCCAAGAACTCCTACCGCGAGTACCTGGAGCTGCACGGCCTGTCGGTGCAGCTGACCGAGGCGCTGGCCGAGTACTGGCACGCCCGCGTCCGCTCCGAGATCGGGTTCGGCGCCGAGGACCCCGACGCCCTGGACGACATCCTCAAGGTCGGCTACCGCGGCGCCCGCTACTCCTTCGGCTACCCGGCCTGCCCCGACCTGGAGGACCGCGCCAAGGTGGTGCGGCTGCTGCGGCCCGAACGCGTCGGCGTCACCCTGTCGGAGGAGTACCAGCTGGTGCCCGAGCAGGCCACCGACGCCCTGGTCGTCCACCACCCGGAGGCCAAGTACTTCAACACCTGACCCCGGCCGCACCCCCGGTGATCTGCGCCTTGCGCCCTGTGATCTCCGCTACGGGGCGTCCCCGTCCCGGCGCCGATCGCGTACCGTCCCTGGGGAGGCGACCGCGACGTACCCGAGGAGGCGCGTGAGTACCGGCGAGCTGCCGCAGGCCGTGCTGTTCGACATGGACGGGCTGCTGATCGACTCCGAGCGGCTGTGGCTGGAGGTCGAGGAGGAGGTCGTCGCCTGGCTGGGCGGCACGTGGAGCACCGAGGACCAGCAGCGGATGCTGGGCGGCTCGCTGGACAAGGCCGTCCGGTACATGCTGGAGCTGACCGGCGCGGACGTGCCGCCGGCCGAGGTGGGCCGGCGGATGCTGGACGGCATGGCCGAGCGGCTCGGCGCGTGCGTGCCGCTGCTGCCGGGCGCCAAGGAGCTGCTGGCCGAGGTCCGCGCCGCGGGGGTGCCGGCCGCGCTGGTGTCCTCCAGCCACCGGCGGCTGCTGGAACCGGTGCTGGACGCGGTCGGCCGCGAGCACTTCGCGGTGACGGTCGCCGGCGACGAGGTGGCGCGAACCAAGCCCGACCCCGAGCCGTACCTGACCGCCACGGCCCGGCTGGGCGTCGAGCCGCGCCGCTGCGTGGCGCTGGAGGACTCGCCCAACGGCCTGGCCGCCGCCGAGGCCGCCGGGTGCGTGACGGTCGCGGTGCCCAGCCTCCTGCCGGTGCCGCCCGCGCCGGGCCGCACCGTCGTCGCCTCCCTGACCGAGGTCGACCTGCCGCGCCTGGCCGCCCTGGTCGCCTGACCCCGACCGCTACCCGAGGGGGCGGGAGGCGCCGCGGGGGTCCCGCTCGTTGTCCAGGGGGAGCCTCACGCCGGGGGAGGAGCGCCGGGGGCGCACAACCCTTCGCGGGGAGGAGTGACGTCCGCGCCGGACGTGTGACGATGGGGAGAGCACGGCAGCACGCAACGAGGGGGCCGGCATGAGCGACACCGTCATCTTCGCGATCAGTCTGGGCGTCACCGCGCTCGGACTGCTGATCAGCTGGGGCCTCTACCGCCGCCGCGGCGCCGCCTCGGGGCTGCGCGGCGCGGCCTGGTCGCTGGTGCCGCTGGCGGCCGCCATGACCGGCGTGACCGGGTTCCTGGCCGACCTGGCGTTCAGCCCCGCCCGGTGGGCGGGGGTGGCCGTGGCCGGGCTGGCGGTGGTGCTGTACCTGACGTCGGGGGCGATGCTGAGCCGCCGGGCCGGCGGGGGCGGCCGCGTCGTGCGGCGCGGCGGCGCGTCCGCCGGGGCGGCGACCGCGCCGACGGGCAGGGCGGTGGAGAAGGCGCGGCCCGCCGGGACGGACCCGGAGATGGCGGAGATCGAGGAGATCCTCCGCAACCGCGGCATCTCGTAGCACGGCATCACCTGGCACGGCATCGACCGGCACGACCGGGTAGCGCGGCCCCGCGCGCCCTCGCACGTCCCCGTGACGGCGGGCGGCGGGGGAGGGGCCGATCGCGCCGACAGCGGCCGGGACGCGACGTCCCGGCCGTTTTCCTTCTGCCACGTCCCACTGGTCACGTCGCACTGGCCACGTCCCACTGGCCACGTCCCATTGGTCACGGAAGACTCCGCCTTCCCCCGAATCGCTCCCGTCACACGCCTTGACCTGCGCCGAATCCATATCGAATCGGCTTCGGAACGATAAAGCTTGCGGGTCCGATCCGCTCCGGCGGCTCGGCCACACCGCGACCAAGCGTACGATCTGGGCGGTTTGTCGCTTCCATTGTGCGGATCGCGTGTGCCCCAGATGACGACGAGATCACAAGTCAGAAACGGGTACTGGCAGACAGCGGGTCCGCGGATGGACAGTCGTGGCCGAAGGACTAGTTTTCCCTCAGCAAACACGGCGTAACGGGCAGGGTGCGGCGATCCCGCGCCCGCGGCGCGTGCGTCTGCGGCGACGTGGCCGAACGGTAGGAGGTACGCAGCGTGACCGCACCGATCGAGGTGTCCGGGGCCGACACGGCCCAGCCGGACGCCGTCCTCGAGGGGGTCGGGCGCAAAGCCATCCAGGGCCGCTCCCTCGGGCAGATCGCCTGGCTGCGGCTCCGGCGCGACAGGGTCGCCATGGCCGGCGGCGTGGTGATCATCCTGCTGGTGCTCATGGCGATCTTCGCGCCGCTGCTGGTCAAGCTGTTCGGACACCCCCCGAACGAGTACCACCAGGAGCTCATCGACCCGACGCTGGGCGCCCCCATGAAGCCGCTCGGCGGCATGAGCGGCGACTTCCTGCTCGGCCTGGAGCCCACCACCGGCCGCGACCTGTTCAGCCGCATCGTCTACGGCGCGCGCGTGTCGCTGCTGGTCGGCTTCCTCGCCACCGTGGTCGCCGCCGTCATCGGCACCGCCCTCGGCGTCATCGCCGGCTACTTCGGCGGCTGGATCGACACGATGATCGCGCGGCTGATGGACGTGTTCCTGGCCTTCCCGCTGCTGCTGTTCTCCATCGCCATCGTCGGCGTGATGCCCGACTCGATGATGGGGCTGAGCGGCAACGGGCTGCGGATCGCGATGCTGGTGTTCATCATCGGCTTCTTCAGCTGGCCCTACATCGGCCGGATCGTGCGCGGCCAGACGCTGTCGCTGCGCGAACGCGAGTTCGTGGACGCCGCCCGCTCCATGGGCGCCCGCGCCCCGTACATCATCGTCCGCGAGATCCTGCCGAACCTGGTCGCGCCGATCCTGGTGTACGCCACCCTGATGATCCCCACGAACATCCTCTTCGAGGCGGCGCTGTCGTTCCTCGGCGTCGGCATCGAGCCGCCCACGCCGTCATGGGGCGGCATGCTGACCACCGCGGTCAGCACCTACCAGATCGCGCCCTACTACGTGGTCATCCCCGGTGTGGCGATCTTCATCACCGTCATGGCCTTCAACGTGTTCGGCGACGGACTGCGCGACGCACTCGACCCACGGACCCGCTGACCCCCCGCGGGGACGACCGTCATAGTTGAAAGGGAACTGATGAGAAGGCCCAAGGTCCTTGCGACCGCGGCCGCCGGCGCACTGGCACTCAGCCTGGTGTCGGCGTGCGGAGGCGGCGACGACGAAGGCGGCAGCGCCAGCACCTCGGTCAGCAACGCCGCCGTAGGCAAGATCCACAACCCGTCGGACCGGCGCGGCGGCGTGCTGAAGATGGCCACCAGCTCCGACATCGACTCGATCGACCCGGGCGACATGTACTACGCCTGGGCGAACAACTTCGCCCGGCTGTACTCGCGGATGCTGCTGACCTACCCGGCCAAGCCCGGCGCCGAGGGCTGGCAGCCGGTCCCGGACCTCGCCGAGGGCCTCGGCCAGGTCAGCCCGGACGGCAAGACCTGGACCTACAAGCTCAAGAAGGGCCTGAAGTACGAGGACGGCACGGAGATCACGGCGAAGGACATCCGCTACGCCGTGGCCCGCACCTTCGACCGCGGCGTGCTGCGCAACGGCCCGAGCTACTTCTCCGCCCTCCTGGACGCCGACGGTTACAAGGGCCCCTACAAGGACAAGAACCTCGACCACTTCAAGGGCGTCACCACTCCCGACGACTACACCGTCGTCTTCCACCTCAAGAAGCCGTTCGCCGAGTTCAACGAGCTGGTCACCTTCAGCGGCCAGACCGCGCCGGTGCCGCAGAGCAAGGACAAGGGCGAGCGGTACGGCCTGCACCCGGTGTCGTCCGGCCCCTACAAGTGGGAGAAGGACTACGAGCCCGGCAAGGGCGGCACGCTGGTCCGCAACGACCAGTGGGACCAGTCCACCGACCCCAACCGCAAGCAGCTGCCCGACCAGATCCAGCTGATCGCCGGCATGAACGCCGACGAGCTGGACAACCAGCTGATGGCCGGGCAGATCCACGTGGACCTGCCGGGCACCGGCGTGCAGGACAACGCCCGCAAGGCGATCCTCACCGACCCCAAGAAGCGGGAGAACGCCGACAACCCGCCCGGCGGCTTCAGCTGGTACAACCCGATCAACGCCAAGCTGATCCCGCTGGAGTGCCGCAAGGCGATGGTGTGGGCCGCCAACCGCGACGCGATGTGGCGCGCCTACGGCGGCGACGTCGGCGGCGAGCTGTCCACCTCGATCATGCCGCCGAACATCGAGGGCCGCCAGAAGGGCACCGACTACTACACCAAGGCCGAGAAGGGCTACACCGGCGACGTCGAGCAGGCCAAGCAGGCGCTGCAGCGGTGCGGCAAGCCCAACGGCTTCGAGACCAAGATGGTCTACCGCAGCGACCGGCCGAAGGAGAAGGCGGTCGCCGAGGCGCTGCAGCAGTCCCTCGGCCGCGTCGGCATCAAGCTGAACCTGCAGGGCTACCCGGCCAACACCTACACCAACGACCAGTTCGGCTCGCCGTCCTTCGTGGAGAAGGAGGGCATCGGCCTCGGCACCTACGGCTGGCACGCCGACTGGCCGACCGGCTACGGCTTCCTGCAGGCGATCACCGACAAGGACGCGATCGTCGAGTCCGGCAACGCCAACACCGGCCTGTTCGACAACGCCCAGGTCAACAAGATCTGGGACGACGTGATGGGCATCGCCGACCGCAACCAGCGCGCCCAGATGTACAACCAGGTGGACGACATCTTCCGCAAGGAGGCCGGTGTCATCCCCAACGTGTACGCCAAGTCCCTGCTGTACCGGCCGGAGACGCTGACCAACGTCTTCTTCCACGAGGGCTACGGCATGTACAACTACTCCACGCTCGGCCTGAGCGGCTGAGGCCCCGACACCACTCGCTGAACGAAAGCAGGTGAAGGCGTCGGGCGGCCGCCCGGGTCACAAGCCCGGGCGGCCGCCCACCGCCGCAGACCGTGATCGCATACATCGTTCGCCGGCTCGTGGGCGCGGTCGCGCTGATGGTGGTCATCAGCGCGGTCACCTTCTCCATCTTCTTCCTGCTGCCCCGGTTGGCCGGCACCAGCACCGACGACCTGGCCTCCCGCTTCGCCGGCAAGTCGCCGACGCCGGAGACGGTGCAGGCCATCAAGGAACGGCTCGGGTTCGACGACCCCATCCCGGTGCAGTACGGCCGGTTCCTCAAGGGCGTGGTGGCCGGCGACACCTACGACACCGGCACCGAGAAGATCGACTGCCCGGCGCCGTGCTTCGGCTACTCCTTCCGCACCAGCACCAACGTCACCGACCAGATCGTCGACCGGTTCCCGGTGACGCTGTCGCTGGTGGTGGGGGCGGCGACGCTGTGGCTGGCGATCGGCGTGTCCATCGGCGTGCTGTCGGCGCTGCGCAAGGGCTCGATCTTCGACCGGGCCGCGATGCTGGTGGCGCTGGCCGGCGTGTCGCTGCCGATCTTCTTCACCGGTCTGCTGTCGCTGACCTTCATCGTGCACGAGTGGGGCCTGCTGCCGCCGGTCAGCTACCACTCCTTCCTGGACAACCCGTTCGCCTGGGCGGGTAATCTCGTACTACCGTGGGTGACGCTGGCGTTCCTGTACGCGGCGATGTACGCGCGGATGACGCGGGCGGGCATGCTCGACACCCTGAACGAGGACTACATCCGCACCGCGCGGGCCAAGGGACTGCCGGAGAAGACGGTCATCACCAAGCACGCGCTGCGCGGCACGCTGACGCCGCTGCTGACGCTGTTCGGCCTGGACATCGGGCTGCTGCTGGGCGGCGCGGTGCTCACCGAACGCACGTTCGGGCTGCACGGGCTGGGCGAGCTGGCGCTGGCCGGCGTGGTCGGCAGCGACCTGCCGGTGGTACTGGGCGTGGTGTCGGTCGCGGCGCTGTTCATCGTCCTGGCGAACCTGGTCGTCGACCTGCTGTACGGGATCGTCGACCCGAGGGTGAGGCACAGCTGATGGCGAAGGGCAACGACAAGGCCGGCAAGCTCGGCAAGGGCGACGGGGCCGACAAGGTGGAGATCACCACGGGCACCGTCCGCAAGGTCGACGACGAGACCGCCGGCAGGAAGGGCCGCGGGAACGGCCGCCTCGACAAGTCCGGCAAGACGGCCGCCGACGCCGCCGGATCCCCGACGGCGTTCCTGGAAGTGCGCGACCTGCGCATCCACTTCCCGACCGACGACGGCCTGGTCAAGTCGGTGGACGGGCTGTCGTTCCAGCTCGAACGCGGCAAGACCCTCGGCATCGTCGGCGAGTCCGGCTCCGGCAAGAGCGTCACCAGCCTGGGCATCCTCGGCCTGCACAACCGCCGCAACGCCCGCGTGTCCGGGGAGATCTGGCTGAACGGCAAGGAACTGGTCGGCGCCCCGCCCGACGAGGTCCGCCGGCTACGCGGCCGCAACATGGCGATGATCTTCCAGGACCCGCTGTCGGCGATGCACCCGTTCTACACGGTGGGCCAGCAGATCATCGAGGCGTACCGGCTGCACAACGACGTCTCCAAGCAGGTCGCCCGCAAGCACGCCATCGACATGCTCGGCCGCGTCGGCATCCCCCGCCCGGAGCGGCGGGTGGACGACTACCCGCACCAGTTCTCCGGCGGCATGCGCCAGCGCGCGATGATCGCGATGGCGCTGTCGTGCGACCCCGAACTGCTCATCGCCGACGAGCCCACCACCGCGCTGGACGTGACGGTGCAGGCGCAGATCCTCGACCTGATCCGCGACCTGCAGGAGGAGTTCAACTCCGCGGTCATCATGATCACCCACGACCTGGGGGTGGTGGCCGAGCTGTCCGACGACATCCTGGTGATGTACGCGGGCCGCTGCGTGGAGTACGCCTCCGTCGACGACGCCTTCCACCGGCCGCTGCACCCCTACACGTGGGGCCTGCTGGGGTCGATGCCGCGGCTGGACCGGGCCCGCGCGGACCGGCTCATGCCGATCAAGGGCACCCCGCCGAGCCTGATCAACGTGCCGCAGGGCTGCGCGTTCAACCCGCGCTGCGCCTACGCCGGGCTGACCGACGGCAAGAGCGAGACGGAACGGCCGGAGCTGCGCGAGGTGGAACCGGGCCACAAGGTCGCCTGCCACCTGCCGCTGAGCCGGCGGCGGGAGATCTGGAACACCGAGATCGCGCCGAAACTGTGACGAGCACGGGTGGGACGACTGTGAGCACCAAGACAACCGCGGCCGGGACCGAGACCGTCACCGAGGGCGAGACCCTGCTGTCGGTGCAGAACCTCGGCAAGCACTTCCCGGTCACCGCCGGGCTGCTGCGGCGGCAGGTCGGCGCCGTCAAGGCCGTGGACGGGGTGTCGTTCTCGGTCCGCAAGGGCGAGACGCTGGGCCTGGTGGGCGAGTCCGGCTGCGGCAAGACCACCACCGGCCGCATGATCATGCGGCTGCTGGAGCCCAGCTTCGGCTCGATCACCTTCGAGGGGCACGACATCACCCACATGTCCCAGCGGCAGCTGCGGCCGCTGCGCCGGGACATCCAGATGATCTTCCAGGACCCGTACTCGTCGCTGAACCCGCGGCAGACGGTCGGGGCGATCGTCGGGGCGCCGTTCCGGCTGCAGAAGATCGAGACCGAGCAGGGCGTCAAGAAGGCCGTGCAGGAGCTGCTGGAGCTGGTCGGCCTCAACCCCGAGCACTACAACCGCTACCCGCACGAGTTCTCCGGCGGGCAGCGCCAGCGCATCGGCATCGCCCGCACCCTGGCGCTGCGGCCCAAGCTGATCGTGGCCGACGAACCGGTGTCGGCGCTGGACGTGTCGGTGCAGGCGCAGGTGGTGAACCTGCTGGAGGACCTGCAGGACGAGCTGAACCTCACCTACATCGTCATCGCGCACGACCTGTCGGTGGTGCGGCACATCTCCGACCGGGTCGCCGTCATGTACCTCGGCAAGATCGTGGAGCTGGCGGACCGCGACGCCCTGTACGAGCGGCCGATGCACCCCTACACCAACGCGCTGCTGTCGGCGGTGCCGATCCCCGACCCGGCGCGGCGGGGCGACCGCGAGCGGATCCGCCTGCAGGGCGACGTGCCCAGCCCGCTGGACCCGCCGCCGGCCTGCCGCTTCCACACCCGCTGCTGGAAGGCGCAGGACATCTGCAAGCAGGTCGAGCCGCCGCTGGTGGAGCTGAGCCCGGGGCACCTGGCCGCCTGCCACTTCCCGGAGAACGCCACGGTCAGCGCCACCGACGAGGTCGCCAAGGCCGCCGTCGCCCACACCGGCGCGTCCGCCGCCGAGGCCGACCCCGTCCCCGCCGACGAGCAGCCGCAGACCTGACCGGCGCCCGCCGGTGCCCGCCGCGCCGGCACCGGCGATCCGACACTCCGGGGCCCGCCGTGTAACGGTCCGGCCACACGACGTGACACGATCCCTTCCGTGCAGCAGATTCGTCCCGGTGGCGGATCCGGCCGGACGACACGGGAGGGCAGATGCGGGACGCGGGCGTGCTCGCCGTCGCGGCCCGGATGCGGGCCGCGTCCGCGAGGCGCACGGCGCGGCGCGGACCGTGGGGCCGCGAC
>NZ_BAABDO010000104.1:0-24036 GCF_039539665.1 Actinomadura keratinilytica | reverse complement strand
ACCGCGCTCGCCGCGCACCCCGGCACCGCGATGAACGCCGGCGGGCGCCGCGCCGCCGTCCGGGTGCCGCGCGGCGCCATCAGCATCCAGCTGTACACCCTGCGCGACCTGCTCTCCCAGGACGTCGAGGGCACGCTGCGCCGCCTGGCCGCCATCGGCTACCGCAAGGTGGAGCCGGCGGGCACCCACGGCCGCACCGCCGCGCAGTTCCGGCGGATCCTCGACCGCCACGGCCTGCACGCCACCTCCAGGCACATCTCGCCGGCGGAGGACATGGCCCCGGTGTTCGAGGACTGCGCCGCCCTCGGACACCGCTTCGCGGTGGTGCCCTGGGCGTCGTTCGACACCGCCGACGAGTGGAAGAAGCTGGCCGACGACCTGAACGCGGCGGGACGGCTGGCCCGCCGGTACGGACTGCGGTTCGGCTACCACAACCACGCCCACGAGTTCCAGCGGCTGCCCACCGGCGAGGTGCCCTACGACATCATCACCTCCCGCACCGACCCCGGGTACGTCCATCTGGAGCTGGACCTGTACTGGGCGGTCGCGGGCGGCCGCGACCCGGTGGAGCTGATCCGCGCCCACCGGCACCGCGTCCTGCAGTTCCACGTCAAGGACCGGGCGGCCGACGGCTCGTTCGCCGACCTGGGCACCGGCACCATCGACTTCCCGCGGATCTTCTCCCACTCCCGGGAGGCCGGGGTCGTGGAGTACATCGTCGAGCACGACCAGCCGACCGCGCCGCTCACCACGGCCGAGGTCGGCTACCGCTACCTGCGCACCGTCCGCTTCCCGAAGCGGTGACCCCCTTGGGGCGCGCCCCGGCGCGCGTGACGCTGGACACGCCGGACGCGGCCCCGCGCACCTGACCCGTTGCACGCGGCCCGCGGCCGCGACCCGAATCGAGGAGCGACATGGCACGACCGATCACCCTGTTCACCGGCCAGTGGGCGGACCTGCCGTTCGAGGAGGTCTGCCGGCTGGCCTCCCAGTGGGGGTACGACGGCCTGGAGATCGCCTGCTGGGGCGACCACTTCGAGGTCGACAAGGCCCTGGCCGACGACTCCTACGTCCCGCGCAAGCTGGAGACGCTCGCCAAGTACGACCTGAAGGTCTGGGCGATCTCCAACCACCTGGTCGGGCAGGCGGTGTGCGACCACCCGATCGACGAGCGGCACCGGGCCATCCTGCCCGCGCGGATCTGGGGCGACGGGGAGCCGGAGGGGGTGCGGCGGCGCGCCGCCGAGGAGATCAAGGACACCGCCCGCGCCGCGGCGAGGCTGGGCGTGCGCACGGTGGTCGGGTTCACCGGCTCGTCGATCTGGCACACCGTGGCGATGTTCCCGCCGGTGCCGCCCGCGATGATCGAACGCGGCTACGCCGACTTCGCCGAGCGGTGGAACCCGATCCTGGACGTGTTCGACGAGGTCGGGGTGCGGTTCGCCCTGGAGGTGCACCCCAGCGAGATCGCCTACGACCACTGGTCCGCGGTGCGGACGCTGGAGGCGGTCGGGCGCCGGCCCGCGTTCGGCCTCAACTGGGACCCCTCGCACATGGTCTGGCAGGACATCGACCCGGTGAACTTCCTGCTCGACTTCGCCGACCGCATCTACCACGTGGACTGCAAGGACACCAAGGTGCGGCGGGCCGACGGGCGCCGCGGCCGGCTCGGCTCCCACCTGCCGTGGGGCGACCCGCGGCGCGGCTGGGACTTCATCTCCACCGGCCGCGGGGACGTGCCGTGGGAGGACTGCTTCCGCGCCCTCAACACCATCGGCTACGACGGGCCCGTGTCCATCGAGTGGGAGGACGCGGGGATGGACCGGCTGATGGGCGCGCCGGAGGCCCTGGAGATCGTCCGGCGGCTGGCCGAGATCGAGCCGCCCGCCGCCTCGTTCGACGCCGCCTTCGGCGGCTCGGACGACTAGCGGCACCACGGCGAGGACCACCGGAACGGCGGAGCGGCCGCGCTCCATGCGCCGACTCCATGCGCCGAGGCGCATGATGTCGCGCGGCCGCTCCGTCCGCCCGGCTCGTGGCGCGGGTCAGCGGACGGGGGCGCGATCGTAGAGCCGCCGCGCCCACAGGAAGCACGCCGCCGTCCCGCCCGCGCACCAGGCCGCGGCCAGCACGCCGTTGTGACCGACCCCGGTGCCGAGCAGCAGCCCCCGCAAGGTCTCGATGACAGGGGTGAACGGCTGGTGGTCGGCGAACCAGCGCAGCCGGTCCGGCATCGAGTCGGTGGGGGCGAAACCGCTGCCCAGGAACGGCAGGAGGGGCAGCGGCATGGGCGCGTTGCCGGCGCTCTCGACGCTCTTGGACCGGGCGCCCAGCGCCACCGACAGCCAGGTCAGCGCCAGGCTGATCAGCAGCAGCATGCCGGACGCGGCCAGCCATTCGAGCGGGGTCGCGTCGGGACGGAACCCGATCGTGGCGTGCTGTCGTGCTGTCAGCCCTTGAGGCGGACGGGCAGCGTGCGGCGCCCGTTGGAGATGAACGACTCCTGCGGAGCGGGCTCTCCCGGACCGGCGGCCAGCGCCATGCCGGGGAAGCGGTCGAACAGGGCGGGCAGCGCGATCGACGCCTCCAGCCGGGCCAGGGGAGCGCCCAGGCAGTAGTGGACGCCGTGGCCGAACGCCAGGTGCTCCTTGACCGAGCGGGTGACGTCGAACTCGCCGGCGTCCGGCCCGTTGACGTTCGGGTCGCGCCCGGCCGCGTCCAGGCAGGCGATGATCGGGTCCCCCTTGCCCAGCGTGACACCGCAGTCCAGGGCGATGTCCTCGACCGCGAAGCGCAGCGGGATGTTGGCGATCGGGCCCTCGGCGCGCAGCGTCTCCTCGATCACGTCGTCCCAGCCCGCCCGGCCGTCCCGGACCAGCGCCAGCTGGTCGGGGTGGGTGAGCAGCGCGTGCACCGCGTTGCCGAGCAGGTTGACGGTCGTCTCGTGGCCCGCGCTGATCAGCAGCATCAGGGTGTCGACCAGCTCCTGCTCCGACAGCCGCGACTCGTCGTCGCGGGCGGCGATCAGGGCCGAGGACAGGTCGTCGCCGGGCGCCTCGCGCTTGGCGGCGACCAGCTCGCGCAGCAGCTCCTGCATCCGGGTGTAGGCGCGGGTGACCTCCTCCGGTCCGGCGGAGGTGTGGAAGAACGAGTCGGTGCAGCGGCGCATCTCCTCGCGGGCGGCGCGGTCCTCGATGCCGAACAGCTCGCAGATGACCTGGATCGGCAGCGGGTAGGCGTAGCCCTCGCGCAGGTCCACCACCTCGCCGGGGGCCCGGGCGTCCAGCTCGTCCAGCAGCCCGGCGGTGATGGCCTCGATCCGGGGCCGCATCGCGGCGACGCGGCGCGCGGTGAACGCGCTGGACACCAGGCGGCGCAGGCGGCGGTGGTCGTCGCCGTAGGCGGTGAGCATGTTGCGCACGACCACCCAGGCGAACAGCGGCCAGTCCGGTCCGATGCCCCCGTTGATCCAGGTCGGCCAGTGCTGGTACGGGTCCTTGGACACGCGCGGATCGGTGAACAGCGTCCGGATCAGCTGCGGGTCGCTGACCGCCCAGGCCTCGATGCCGCCGGGGAGCACGACCCGGGTGACCGGCCCGCGCTCGCGGATTCGGGCGGCCTCCCCGTGCAGGTCGCTGCCGGTGGGATCGATGACAAGGGGGGCGACTGCGGAAGGCTGCATCGTCCTCTCCTGAACGCGTGGGGGGAAGGAAGCGCGCGGCCCCGGGACCGGGCCGGGCGGGCACCCCACGCACCCTAACCGCGACTTGATCATCTGTCAGGGACGCCGTGTGAGTCGGTGGTTCCGAAAACCGGGGTTCGGGCTGTCCATGAAACCCCCGGCGGTGACGGATCACCGGCGCGGGCCGGTCTCCCGCCGCGCGAGCATCCACCGCTTGGTCCCCTGTTGGGGATCCGGTGCGTCCTTTTGGTCGACAACCGTGAAATCGCCGGGCAGCAGCGCGGCGGGCTCTCCCGGGGCCAGGCACCACTCGGCGGGCAGGTCGGAGCGCACGCGCCGCGCCTCGACCGTGAACGCCTCCCAGCCGAGCAGCCCGCCGGGCGCCACGGCCGCCGCCGCGGGGCCGAACACCGCCGGGTCCCAGAATCCGGCGCACAGCACGAACGCGTACGCTTCCGGCGGCGGCCGCCATGCCTCCAGGCCGGCCTGGACGAGCGTGATCAGGCCGCCCAGGCCGCGCCGCCGCGCCTTCCGTTCGAGCCGGTCGAGCGCCACCTCCGACACGTCCACCGCCGTCACCGCGCGCCCGGCCGCCGCCGCCAGCAGCGCGCTGCCGGACGTGCCGCAGGCCAGGTCGAGCACCGGGCCGTCCGGCAGCGGCATCGCCAGGGCGCGCTCGGCCAGCGGATGCACGGGGAACGCCTCGGCGGCCTGCGCGTACTTGGCGTTCCAGCGCAGCCGGTCGGGGTGTTCGGCCAGCTCCGGCGGGACGTCGCGCATGGCCCGCACCCTATCCCGGCGGCATCCGGGCAGCGCCGCACGGAGCCTGCGTCGCGTCGGCTCAGAACAGCGTCGGCGGCTCGGCGGGCACGGGTTCGGGCAGCGGTTCGAGCTCCGGCACGGCGGCCCGGACCTCCTCGTGGAAGCGCCGCGCGAGCTCCAGGGCGTCGGCGTTGTCGGGGGTGTGCACGAACACCGTCGGCGAGCGCCCCTCGCGCAGCCATCCGGCGACCGTCCCGACCCAGCGCCGCCAGCCCTCGACGGTGCGGGCGGTGTCGTCGCGGCCCAGGTACCGGACGACCGGGTTTCCGGTGAGGGCGCGCGCCCGGTACGGCAGCCGCGGCTTCTTCACCCACGCGTCCCGTTCGGCGTCGCTGGTCGGCGGGCTCTGGAAGAACGCGGTGGTGTCGAACGGCACCCACTCGGCGCCGACGCCGCCGAGCACGCGCTCCAGCTGCCGCTCGCACCGCGCGTCCTCGAAGAACGCGCGGTGGCGGACCTCCACGGCGCACCCGTACGAGCGCGGCAGCCCGCGCAGGAACCTCGCCAGCGCGCCGAGGTCGGACGGGCCGAACGATCCCGGCAGCTGCACCCACAGCGCGTGCGCCCGGGGCCCGAGCGGTTCGATCGCGTGCAGGAAGGCCCGCAGCTCCTCCTCGCCCCCGCCGAGACGGCGCTCGTGGGTGATGGTCCTGGGCAGCTTGACCAGGAAGCGGAAGTCCGGGCCGGTCTGCGCCGCCCACGTCTCCACGGTGCTCCGGGAGGGCGTCGCGTAGAACGTCGTGTTGCCCTCGACCGCGTTGCACCAGCTCGCGTACGCGCGCAGGCGCTCGGCCGGAGGGAGCGGATGGGGCAGGAAGCGCCCCTGCCATGGCGCATGAGACCACATCGCGCATCCCACATGAAGCCGCATGGCGCAGACGCTATCGGAGCGCCGGGGCGGCGAAGGGCCGGCGGCGAAGAGCCGGCATCGGGGAGCCGGGCGAGGCGCCGACGCCCTAGTCTGTGATCACTGGATTCGTCAGCATTCGTCAGGATTGTCGTAGAACGTCTCGGCAGGAGGCCGTGCCATGGCAGAGGACATCCCCAGCGCCCGCGACGGCGGGTCCGCGCCGCCGGTGATCGACACCAGCGTCCCGCACTCGGCCCGCATCTGGGACTACTGGCTGGGCGGCAAGGAGAACTACCCGGCCGACCGGGAGGCCGGGGACATGGTGAAGCGGCTGCTGCCCGACATCGCCGTCTCCGCCCGCCACGACCGGGCGTTCCTGGGGCGGTTCGTGCGGTTCGCGGCGGGGGAGGGCATCCGCCAGTTCCTCGACATCGGCACCGGCCTGCCGACCGCAGACAACACCCACGAGGTGGCGCAGCGCGTGGCGCCCGACGCCCGCGTGGTCTACGTCGACAACGACCCGCTGGTGCTGGTGCACGCGCGCGCCCTGCTCACCAACATCAGCGCCGAGGGCGTCACCGACTACATCGACGCCGACATCCGCGACACCGCCCCCCTGCTGGAGGCCGCGGGGCGCACGCTGGACCTCTCCCGGCCCGTCGCGCTGCTGCTGCTCGGCATCCTCAACCACATCGTGGACGACGACGAGGCGCGCGACATCGTGCGCCGGCTGGTGGCGGCGCTGCCCTCGGGCAGCTACGTGGCGATCTCGCACACCACCGACGAGGTCGACGGCGAGGCCATGCACGAGGCCACCCGCGGGGTGACCGAGAGCGGCGGCACGCCCGTGGTGGCCCGCTCGGCGGCGCAGCTGCGGACGTTCTTCGAGGACCTGGAGCTGCTGGAGCCCGGCGTGGTGTCGTGCTCGCGGTGGCGGCCCGAGGCCACCCCCTGGGGCGAGCCGCCCGAGTACGCCCACTTCTGCGGCGTCGGCCGCAAGCCGTAGCGGCGCGCCGGCCCGAGCCCGCGGCCGGGCGGTCCCGCGGGGCCGCCCGGCCGCTCCGCCTCCCGCCTGCGGACGACCGCCGGCCGGTCCGGGCCGCTGCCTGGAATGTCACAGTGCGATTGGATTCCGGCAGACAAAGGGTCACGGCGGACAACGTTTGAATTCGACCGCATAACGATCTCTGCCACGACGTGCCCTCCGTGTTGCCCGGGCGGCGCCGATGGCGGTACGACCGTGGGGCACCGTTCCGCCGATATTACGAATGTGTGACCGTCGGGTGACGCGCTCGGCGGAACGGGCGTTCGGCCGGGTCCGGTCCCCGGCGGCGGGAGGGGTGTCCGCCCCAGGGGCGGTAGAAGAGGAGACGTCGTGGCAGAGGTCGTCCTGGAAGGCGTGGGCAAGGTCTATTCCGACGGGACCCGCGCCGTGCGAGATCTCAACCTCTCCATCGCCGACGGGGAGTTCCTGGTGCTGGTGGGGCCGTCGGGATGCGGCAAGACCACCGCGCTGCGCATGGTGGCCGGGCTGGAGGACATCTCCGAGGGGCGCCTGCTCATCGGCGACCGCGTCGTCAACCGGGTCCCCGCCCGCGACCGCGACGTGGCTATGGTGTTCCAGAGCTACGCCCTCTACCCGCACCTGTCGGTGCGCGACAACATCGGCTTCGGGCTGTCCCTGCGCAAGATGCCCAAGGACCAGATCCGCGCCAAGGTCGAGCACGCCGCGCGGATCCTCGGCCTCACCGAGTACCTGGACCGCAAGCCCCGCAACCTGTCCGGCGGCCAGCGGCAGCGGGTCGCGATGGGCCGCGCGATCGTCCGCGAGCCGCAGGCGTTCCTGATGGACGAGCCGCTGTCCAACCTGGACGCCAAGCTGCGCGTCCAGATGCGCGCCGAGATCGCCCGCATCCAGCGCGACCTCGGTGTCACCACGATCTACGTCACGCACGACCAGACCGAGGCGATGACACTCGGCGACCGCGTGGCGGTCATGAAGAAGGGCGTGCTGCAGCAGGTCGCGCCGCCGCAGGAGCTGTACGACCGGCCCGCCAACCTGTTCGTCGCCGGTTTCATCGGCTCCCCGGCCATGAACCTGCTGCAGGCCAGGCTCGAACGCGACGGCGACGGCGACGGCGGGCTGCGGCTGGAGGTCGGCGGGCAGACCCTGCCGGTGCCGGCCCGGGTGCTGGACGAGCGGCCCGCGCTGCGCGCCTACCTCGGCCGCGACGTGGTCGTCGGGATCCGCCCCGAGGACATGGAGGACGCCGAACTGGTCGGCTCCGGCGGCGACGAGGCCGGCGGCACGCTGCGCTCCACCGCCGACCTGGTGGAGGCGATGGGCTCGGACGTGCTGGTGCACTTCGCGGTCGAGGCCGCGCAGGTCGTCACCGAGGACACCAAGGAGCTCGCCCGCGACGCGGGCACCGACGTGCTCGGCGCCCTGGACGCGCCGCGCACCGACCTCGTCGCGCGGTTCAGCCCCCGCACCCGTGTCAAGGTCGGCGACCCCGTGGTCGTCCACGTCGACACGGGGCGGCTGCACTTCTTCGACATCGACACCGGCGCGGCGCTGTGGGAGGCACCGGCCGCGTCCGGCGACCAGGAAGGATGACAGATGAGGGTCAGCAGGCGTGTGACGGGCGCCGTCCTGGCGGCGGGGCTGCTGGTCGCGGCCGCCGGCTGCGGCGGCGGTGACGAGGGCGGCGAGGAGACCGCCGAGGGCGGCGGCGCGCTCAAGGGCGTCAAGGTCGAGGTGGCGGCCAAGTGGACCGGCCAGGAGGAGAAGAACTTCCGCGAGGTGCTCAAGGAGTTCGAGAAGAAGACCGGCGCCACGGTCTCCTACGCCTCCACCGGTGAGAACACCGACGCCTACCTCGGGCCGCGGATCCAGGCCAACAACCCGCCGGACGTGGCGATCCTGCCGCAGCCCGGCCTGCTCAAGCAGTACGCGGCCGACGGCGCGCTCAAGCCGCTGTCGCAGGACGTGGTCGCGCAGGTCGACCAGAACTTCTCCCCGTACTGGAAGAACCTGGCCTCCGCCGACGGCAAGACCTACGGCGTGCTGGTCAAGGCCGCCTACAAGTCGATCATGTGGTACCGGCCGCAGGTGTTCTCCGACGCCGGCGTGCAGCCCCCGCAGACCTGGGCCGACCTGGTGAAGGCCGCCGGCACGCTGCAGGACTCGGGCACCACCCCGCTGGCGCTGGCCGCCGGCCCGCAGGACTCCTGGACGCTGACCGACTGGTTCGAGAACGTCTACCTGTCGCAGGCCGGCCCGGACATGTACGACAAGCTGGCCGAGCACAAGATCAAGTGGACCGACCCGTCCGTCGGCAAGGCGCTGCAGACCCTCGCCGAGATCTGGGGCAAGCCCGACCTGATCTCCGGCGGCGTCGCGCAGGCCACCAAGACCAAGTTCGACGAGTCGGTCACCCAGGTGTTCGGCCAGGAGAAGGCCGCCATGGTCTACGGCGGCGACTTCGCCGCGGCCAACATCGCCACCACCAAGGCCAAGGTCGGCACCGACGCGCAGGTGTTCGCCTTCCCCAAGGCCGGCGACACCGCCCCGGCCATGCTCGGCGGCGACATCGCCGTGGCGCTCAAGGACTCCAAGGGCGCGATGGAGCTGATGAAGTTCCTGGCCTCGCCCGAGTCCGGCCGCACCTGGGCCAAGCTGGGCGGCTACCTGTCGCCCAACAAGAACGTCGCGCCCGACGCCTACTCCGACCCGGTCGCCAAGCAGCTCATCCAGCAGCTGCAGCAGGCCGGGGACGCCGCCCGCTACGACCTGTCGGACCTGACGCCCGCCGCGTTCGGCGCCACCCCCGGCGAGGGCATGTGGGAGGCGCTGCGCGCCTTCGTGCAGAAGCCGTCCGACGTCAAGGGCACGCAGGAACGGCTGGAGTCCGAGGCCGCCAAGGCGTACAAGGACTAAAGGACTGGGACGTTCGTCGATGAGGCAACCCCGAGGGCGGGGCGAGGGCATCGCCCCGCCGTCCTGGCTGGCGCTGGTGTTCCTGCTGCCGGCGCTGCTGCTGCTCGGCTTCCTGGTGGTCTACCCGATCGTCTACTCGGTCGTGCGGAGCTTCTTCGACGCCTCCGGCGACTCGTTCGTCGGGCTGGACAACTACGTCGGAGTGTTCCAGGGGCACGACAACCTGGTCGCCGTCCGCAACACCGCGATCTGGGTCGTGGTGGCGCCGACGCTGGTCACCATCGTCGGCCTGCTGTTCGCCGTGCTCACCGAGCGGGTCCGCTGGGCCACCGTGTTCAAGATGGTGGTGTTCATGCCGATGGCGATCTCGTTTCTCGCCTCCGGCGTGATCTTCCGGCTGGTGTACGAGCAGGACCCCGACAAGGGCGTGGCCAACGCCGCGATGGTCGCGCTGCACGACGTCTTCCGCGACCAGGTCACCTATCCGGGCGCCGCGCCCCGCACCACCAACGGCTCGCCCGTGCGGGCCGAGGACGGGGCCGTGGTGAGCGCGCAGCCGGTCGCCGCCGGGCAGAGCGCCCTGGTGCCGCTGCTGCGCGTCAAGGCCGAGGACCTGCCGGAGAAGGTGCGGCCCGCCGCGCGGCCGCCCGCCGCCCGCGCCGGCGAGCTCACCGGCACGGTCTGGTTCGACTTCACCCGCGGGGGCGGCGGCACGCCCAACGCCCCCGACCCCGGCGAGTCCGGCCTGCCGGGCGTCACGGTGGAGGCGGTGCGGGACGGCAAGGTCGTCGGCAAGGCCACCACCGGCGCCGACGGCACGTTCACGATCAAGGACCTGCCGTCCGGGACGTTCACGGTGCGGGTGCCCAAGGACACCTTCACCGCGTCCTACCGCGGCGCCGAGTGGCTGGGCAGCACGCTGATCACGCCCGCGATCATCGGGTCCTACCTGTGGGTGTGGGCGGGCTTCGCCATGGTGCTGATCGCCGCCGGGCTGGCCGCCATCCCGCGCGACGCGCTGGAGGCGGCCCGGGTGGACGGCGCCACCGAGTGGCAGGTGTTCCGCCGGGTGACGATCCCGCTGCTGGCGCCGGTGCTGATGGTCGTGCTGGTCACCCTGGTGATCAACGTGCTGAAGGTGTTCGACCTGGTGTTCATCATCGGCGGCGGCGATCCCAACGCCAGCGTGCTGGCGTTGCGGATGTGGACCGAGTCCTTCGGCGGCGGCAACGACCAGGGGGCGGGCAGCGCCATCGCGGTGCTGCTGTTCGTGCTGGTCATGCCCGCCATGCTGTTCAACATCCGGCGGCTACGGCAGGAGCGCAGATGAGCACGGCGAGCGCAGCGGAGCGGCCCGGTCCGGACGCGGTCGGCGCCGGCGGCGCGACGGGCGGCACGGACGGGGCGAACGGGGCGGCGGGCGCCCCGCGGCGGAGTGCGGCGTCCCGGCTGGTGTCCCGGGTCGGCGGGGGAGCGGTCCAGGTCGTCCTGGTCCTGGTGGCGCTGTTCTGGCTGGTGCCGACGTTCGGGCTGCTGGTGGCGTCGCTGCGGTCCAACGAGGACAACGCCGCCGGCGGCTGGTGGCAGGTGTTCACCGAGCCGTCCCAGCTGACCGTCGAGTCGTACTCGGCGCTGCTCGACAAGCCCGACTTCGTCGACTCGTTCTGGAACACGGTGCTGATCACCGTGCCGTCCACGCTGCTGGTGGTGGTGATCGCGGCGCTGGCCGCCTACGCCTTCGCCTGGCTGGAGTTCCCCGGCCGCGACTGGCTGTTCCTGCTGGTGGTGGCGTTGCTGGTGGTGCCGGTCCAGGTGGCGCTGATCCCGGTGGCCAAGCTGTACGGCAAGATCGAGTTCGGCGGGTTCCAGATGTTCGGCTCGATCACCGGCGTGGTGCTGTTCCACGTGGCGTTCGGCCTGCCGTTCGCGATCTTCCTGCTGCGCAACTTCTTCGCCGGGATCCCGCGCGACCTGCTGGAGGCGGCGCGGATGGACGGCGGGACGGAGTGGACGATCTTCCGGCGGGTGGTGTTCCCGCTGGGCGGTCCGGCCATCGCGTCCCTGGGCATCTTCCAGTTCCTGTGGGTGTGGAACGACCTGCTGGTCGCGCTGGTGTTCGCCGACACCGAGTCGCAGCCGATGACCAAGTGGCTGCAGTCGCAGATGCGGCAGTTCACCGGCAACATCGACATCCTGGCGCCGGGCGCGTTCCTGTCGCTGGTCATCCCGCTGGCCGTGTTCTTCGCCTTCCAGCGCTACTTCGTGCAGGGCGTCCTCGCGGGCTCGGTCAAGTGACGCGCGGCCCGGGCGGGCTCCGGTGAGGGAGACGAGCGGATGAACGCAGGTCGGCCGCCGGGCGGCCGGCCTCCGTCCTGGCGGTTACGGAGAGTCACACAACCCACAGTCTGTGGACGACCTGTGGACAAGGCCCGGGCGTGCACCGGGTACCGCGGTGAGGCCCCCGGGACTCCTCGTCCCGGGGGCCTCACCGTGTGCGCCTTTCCGGGGTTCTCCGTGCGCCCCGCCGGGGGCCGCCGGCCGCGGTTCGGGCGGGCGGCCCCGGCGGCGGCACGTCAGCCGGCCGCGCCGGCGGCGTCCGGGTGGCCGATCGCCAGGCCGGTGGCCGGGTCGAAGAAGTGCAGGCGGCGGGTGTCGACGGCCAGCTCGACGGTCTGGCCGGGCCGCGCGTGCGAGCGGGCGTTGACGCGTGCGGTCCACAGCGCCTTGTTGTCGGTGAGCGGGATGGCGCCGTCGCCGTCGCCCTCGGCGGCGTCCTCGGCCAGGTCGGCGGTGTCCTTGTGCTCCACCGGCGGCGCGTCGATCGTGAAGATCACGTTGATCTCGCTGCCCAGCTCCTCGGTGACGGTGCTGGTCACGGTGAGCGGCGCCCAGTCGGGCTTGGCGTGCGCGGCGTCCTCGAAGTCCGACGGCCGCACGCCCAGGACGACCTTCTTGCCGAGGTAGCCGTCCAGCCCGGGCTTGCCGTCCAGCACCTCGTCGGGCACCGGCAGGGTGTACCCGGCGAACGCCACCCGCGCGCCGCCGTCGCCGCGCGTCAGCTCGGCGGTCACGAAGTTCATGGCGGGCGAGCCGATGAACCCGGCGACGAACAGGTTGACCGGGCTGTCGAACAGCCGCTGCGGCGTGTCGACCTGCTGCAGCTTGCCCTCCCGCAGCACGCACACCCGGTCGCCGAGGGTCATGGCCTCGATCTGGTCGTGGGTGACGTACACCGTGGTGACACCGAGCCGCTCGTGCAGCTGGCTCAGCGACGCGCGCATCGACACGCGCAGCTTGGCGTCCAGGTTGGACAGCGGCTCGTCCATCAGGAACGCCTGCGGCTCGCGGACGATCGCGCGGCCCATCGCGACCCGCTGCCGCTGACCGCCGGACAGCGCCGCGGGCTTGCGCGACAGGTACTGCTCGAGGCCGAGCATCTTGGCGGCCTCTTCGACCTTCTTGCGCCGCTCCTCCTTGCTCACGCCGCGCAGCTTCAGGCCGAACTCCAGGTTCTGCGCGACGGTCATGTGCGGGTACAGCGCGTAGTTCTGGAACACCATCGCGATGTCGCGGTCCTTGGGCGCCAGGTCGTTGACCACCTGGTCGCCGATGGAGATCTTGCCGCTGCTGATCTCCTCCAGCCCGGCGATCATCCGCAGCGCCGTGGACTTGCCGCAGCCCGACGGGCCGACCAGCACCATGAACTCGCCGTCGCGGATCTCCAGGTTGAGCCCGTCCACCGCCTTGACGCCGCCGGCGTACACCTTGTCGACCCGGTCCAGCACGATCTTGGCCATCTCATCCCTCCGATGGAAACGTTTCCAGCCCATGCTCTGGATGTGGGCTCATTTCCATGGGGAGGATTAAAACTCATGGAAACGTTTCCAAGGCAAGGGTGCTCGTGGAAAAATCGGCACGGTGACCACCGAACGCGGATCAGCGACCATCAAGGACGTGGCGGCGGCGGCCGGCGTCGGCATCGCCACCGTCTCGCGGGTGTTCTCCGGCACCGGGGCGGTCAGCGAGCGCACCCGCGAACGGGTGCTGGCCGCCGCCCGCGAGCTGGACTACCGGCCGAGCGCCCTCGGCCGCGGGCTGCGGCTGCGGCGCAGCGGCGGCATCGGACTGGTGGTGCCCGACGTCACCGACCCGTTCTGCGCCGGGCTCATCGACGGCGTGCTGGCCTGCGCCCGCTCCCTCGGCGAGCACCTGGTGCTGGACGCCGCGCACGGCGACCCCGCCCGCGAGGCCGAGATCGTCGACCGGCTGGTCGAGCAGCGGCTGGCCGGCGTCATCGCGCTGCCCGCCGCGTCCGGGTCCGGGGCGGGCTGGCGGGCCGCGGTGCGCTCGGGCGCCCGCGTGGTGTTCGCCGACCGGGCGCTGCCCGGCCTGCACGAGATCCCCGCCGTGCTGGCCGACGACCGCTCCGGCGTCCGGACGCTGGTGGAGTACCTGGTGGGGCTCGGGCACCGGCGCATCGCCTTCCTCGGCGCGGCCGAGCTCGGCGTCGCCGCCGGCGTGCGCGAGCGCGCGTTCCGCGACACCCTGGCCGAGCTGGGCGTCGCCGCCGACGAGGACCTCATCGTGTCCGCGCGGCCCGCCCGCGACTCCGCCTACGCCGCCGCGGCCGGCCTGCTGCAGCGGCGCACCGACGTCACCGCCGTGCTGGCCGCCGGGCACCTGCTCGGCGAGGCGGCGGTGCTGGTGGCCCGCGAGCTGGACCTGCGGGTCCCCGCCGACGTGTCGATCGCGATGGTGGACGACGTGCCGTGGGCGGAGCTGTGCGACCCGCCGCTGACCGTGGTGGCGCGTCCGGCCTACGACATCGGCTACCGCGCGTGCGAGATGCTGCTGCGCGACCGCCCCCTGCGCGCGGCCCGCCCCGTCCTGCTGCCGACCGAGCTGGTGATCCGGGGCAGCTGCGGCCCGCCCCGCTCCCCGCGGACCGCCTCGTCCCGTGCGGCGGGGCGCTGAACCGCCCCGCCGCAACGGGCCGCGGGCCGATTCCGGCGCGGTCCGCTCGCCGAAGATTCTGCGGCGTGTCGCGCGGGCACGCTAGATTTTCGGGGTGGAGGAGATCGATCGCCAGATCATGGGGTTGCTGGCCGACGACGGCCGGATGAGCTTCACCGACCTGGCCAAGGAGACCGGCCTGTCGGTGTCGGCGGTGCACCAGCGGGTGCGCCGGCTGCAGAAGCGCGGTGTGATCAAGGGTTTCACCGCGGTGCTCGACCACGAGCGGATCGGGCTGCCGATGACCGCGTTCGTGTCGATCAAACCGATCGACCCGTCGGCACCCGACGACGCGCCCGAACGGCTGGCCCATCTGTCGGCCATCGAGGCGTGCCACTCGGTCGCGGGCGACGAGAGCTACATCCTCAAGGTCCGCGTCGGATCGCCGAACGAGCTGGAGGACCTGCTCCAGAAGATCCGCGCCGAGGCCAACGTGGCCACCCGCACCACGGTCGTCCTCAGCACCCCCTGGGAGGGCCGCCGTCCCAAGCTGTGACGGCACCCGGCCCTCGTTTTCCGCGGCCGCCGGCGATCCCCCCCGGACCTGACCGGCGGCCGCCCGGCCCCCGCCCGGCCCGGTGAGTCCGGGCGGGCACCGCTCTCAGCCACGGGGGGCGAACGCCTCCAGCGCCTCCCGGGCGACGGACATCGACCGCGCCGGATCGGCGTCCGGGCCGGTCAGCTCCCGGTCGAAGTTCAGGTCCACGAACAGCTCGGTGACGCCCTGCGCGGCCAGCTCGGCCATGTCGCCGCGCACCTCCTCCGGCGAACCGGTCAGCGGGCGGCGGTCCGGCAGGCCCGGCGCGCGCAGCCGGACGGCGCCCCGGCACACGAAGCGCAGCGCGTCCGGATCGCGCCCCGCCCGCTCGGCGGCCTGGCGCACCACCCGGACGGACCGTCCGATGGCGGTCAGGTCGGCGCGGCTGGAGCCGACCCAGCCCGCGGCCAGCCGTCCGGCGCGGCGCAGCGCGGGCTCGGACGCCCCGCCGAGCAGCACCGGCGGCTCGGGGGTCTGCACCGGCTTGGGCTCCATCCGCACGGGCGGGACCCGGTAGAACTCGCCGTCGAACCGGCTGACCTCGTCGCCCCACAGCGTGCGCAGCACGGCCAGGAACTCCTCGGCGCGCGCCCCGCGCCGCTCCATGGGCGCGCCCACGGCGGCGAACTCCTCGGGCATCCACCCCAGACCCAGCCCCAGGTCGAGCCGCCCGTCCGACAGGCGGTCGAGCGTGGCGGCCTGCTTGGCGAGCAGGACGGGGGAGAGGAACGGCATGTTGACCACCGCCACGCCCAGGCGGACGCGGTCGGTCCGCCCCGCCAGGTACGCCAGCGTCAGCAGCGGGTCGGGCACATTGCGGTAGGTGAGGTCGGCGGAGTCGGCCGGGTTCAGCAGCCGCTGCAGCGTCCAGACCGAGTGGTAGCCGAGCTCCTCGGCCTGCCGCGCGACCTCGACCTGGTTGTGCGGCGTCGCCCATCCTCCCGACACCGGCACCGCGAACCCGATCCGCACAGGCGTGCTCCCTCCCGCTCGCTCCTGACGTCCGCAGGCCCCGGACGCGTCTCCCGTGCCCGGACAGGGCGACCCTACCGGTCACCGGAATGCGCCTTACTTTGTCAAGGCACGCGGCCTTGTGCGCTGCGTAACCATCCCGTGGAAACGTGCCGGGAATCACCCTGGCATTCCTGTGATCAAGGGACCGGGGGCCGGGCTACGCTGAAACCCCCGGCGGCAAGGGAGGTGCGCGGTGAGGCAGGCGGCGGCGGACCTCGCGCAGGCGGTCAAGCCGAAACTGCGCGGCTGGCTGCACGCGGGGACGTTCCCTCTGGTTCTGGTCGCGGGGCTGCTGCTGGTCGCGCTCGGCCCCACCGTGGGCTCGCGGCTGTGCGCGGCGGTCTACGCGCTGACCTCGGCGCTGCTGTTCGGGGTGTCGGCGGCCTACCACCGCGGCCGCTGGTCCGACCGCGTCGCGGAGTGGCTGCGCCGCTGCGACCACGCCAACATCTACCTGATCATCGCCGGCACCTACACGCCGTTCGCCTATCTGATCCTGGAGGGCGCGGTACGGGCGATCGTGCTGTCGGTGGTGTGGGCGGGCGCCGTCGCGGGGGTCCTGTTCCGCGTGCTGTGGATCCGCGCCCCGCGCTGGCTCTACACCGCCCTCTACATCGGCCTGGGCTGGGTGGCGGCCTTCTTCGTCCCGCAGTTCTTGGAGGGCTCGGGCGTCACCGTCGCGGTGCTCGTGGCGCTGGGCGGTGTGCTGTACAGCATCGGCGGCCTCGTCTACGGCCTGCGCCGCCCCGACCCCTCCCCGCGCTGGTTCGGCTTCCACGAGGTGTTCCACGCCCTCACCGTGGCCGCCTACGTGCTGCAGTACATAGCGGTGTCGTTCGTCGTCTACCGCGCCGGCACGGTCTGACGCCCCGCCGGGGTTTCGGCCGAGGGGACGACGGGCCGCCCGCGCCTAGGCGGACGGGGCGGTCACGATGAAGCTGGAATTGCCGAAGCCGATCTCGTCGCCCGGCCGCACCCGCGCGGGCCCGGTCAGCCGCCAGCCGTTGACCCGGGTGCCGTTCATCGACCCCAGATCGGAGATCATCCAGCCGTCGCCGGCGCGGTAGATCTCGGCGTGGAACCGGGAGACGGTCAGGTCGGTGAGGATGAACTGGCACCCCGGGGCGCGGCCGATGAGCACCCGGGTGAGCCCGTTGCCCGGCAGCACGAACCGGGGCAGCCGGGGCGTCCGCCAGGCCGCCTCCAGCCGCGCGGTCACCTGCGACACCTGGGACACCAGCCCGGTCAGCCGGTCCACCATCCGGTTGCCGGTGGGCAGGTCGTGCACGATGTCGGCGAGTTCGGCCTGGCTGCGGGCGCGCAGCACCTGGTCCACGCGGCGTTCGAACGTCTCCTGGGACATCCGGCCCTCGGCCACGCGATCGCTGAGCACACGCAGCACCCGGTCGCGCTCCATATCGGACGCTCTCACCGGATATGAGGGCTGACCGTCCATAGCTGTGAGTATCCAGATCCCGTCGTCGCCTGTCCAGAAAAGCCCGCAAGCGAGGGAAGAAAGATCACTTTCGCCCCTCCTCGGCCTGTAGGACGACGTCTCCGGCGCTCGGGTTCGCGCCTTTTCCGGGCCGCCGCACGGCGCGCTCCGGCCGGTCGGATCGGGGGTCGGGGCGGCCGTGCCGGATGCCGGGGGAGGGCTCGGCGTCCGGCACGGCCTTGCGGCGGTGCACATCGTCGCGAGGTGACCGAGGGCGTCGGCGACGCGGTCGATCAGCCGCGCAGCAGGCTCCGGTCGCGCATCGGACCGGCCGGCCCGACGTGAGCGCCGCGAGGCCGCCCGCCGGGGTGAGGGGCGGCGGCTGGGCGGCCGGTCGAAAACCTAGCAGTACGCAGCGTCCCGAATCGGTTACGTGAAGTAACAGCATGCAGCTACAGGGTGACAATGGGGCGACCTTCTGGACAGGTCATCCGCGACTCCCCGGAAGTGGCGGAATCCTGTGACGCAGTGCATCCGTGTTTTCACGTACTGATAACCCGTATACGGGTCGGTGCGTATCCGGTTCAGGGCTCGAGGGGGCGCGGATCACCTGGAGGCCGGCCCGCCGGACGGGGGTCAGAGCTTGAAGGCGACCACGTCGGCCAGGACGCCGCCGCGCTCGGTCAGCCGCGCCGGCGACGGGCTGTCGTAGACGACGAGCAGCCGCAGCGCGGACGCGTCGGACTCGTCCAGGACGGCGATGCCCTCGGCGTGGTCGTCCCCCTGCCCGTACGGCAGTTCGCCCAGCACCTCCAGGTCGGACGCGGGCACCACGCCGGGGGAGTCGGCGACGGCCGCGCCGGGCCAGCGCACCACGCGCACCGGACCGTCCAGGTCCATGCTCGGCCCGGTGAGCAGGAGCAGGTCGTCGCCGTGCGGGCACATGTCGCGCACCCCGAGCCCGTCCAGGTCGAGGAAGTGCGTGCGGTACGGCTCGCCGTCGATCGGGCGCGGGCGCAGCCGGTGCGGGTCGTCGGGATGCGTCTCCGGGCGGATCTCGACGACCACGGCCCAGCCGCGCAGCACCGGGCCGCGCAGCCCCGCGTACAGGCGGTCGCGGTGGGCGGCGACGCCTTCGATGTCGACGCCGTTGTCCTTGCCCGGCAGGTGCAGGAACGGCGCCAGGTGCGGGTCGCCGGCCAGCAGATCGGTGATGGAGTCGCCGCGTCCGCCGAGGACGGCGGCGGTGCGCCCGCCGTCGCGGCGGACGGGCTCGGGCAGCCCGTCGGCGCCGGCGACCAGGGGGATGCGGGCCAGGATGAAGCGGTTGTCCTCGCGGACGACGGTGGCCAGCCGCCTGCGGGCCTTGGCGGCCGACTGCCCGTCCTTGATCTTCTTGCGCTTGAGGCTGTGCGAGCCGATCGCCCACAGCCAGCCGTCGGCGCGGGCCAGGCCCTCGATGTCGGCCTCCTCGTCGCGTCCGGCGGGCAGCGGGACCAGGTCGGCCAGCGGCACGGTGAGCTGGCCGCCGTAGCCGGCCACCCGCTCGCCGTCGCCCGCCGCCGTCAGCCGCTCGACGGTGGCGGTCTCGTCCCCGGCCACCCACAGGCAGCGGCCGTCCTGGCGGACGGCGGACAGGTTGGTGTGCGTCCCGGCCTCCCGGCTCTCCTGTCCGAAGACCAGTTCGACCTGGCGTTCCACGACCATGCGCAGATGCCCCCACTCATCCGTCGTGACGTTCTCGCCCGGGATGCCCCGAGCGATCTCTCTCCGACGCCGCCGCGCCGCCTCCGGTTTCGCCGCCCGCCTGCTCGCCCGCCGTCTCCGCAAAAAATCTACAATGTAAAGGCAGTCGGCTTGAGCGCCTGCCGGCAGACGAACATGGAAACCGAAACCGCACTGACCTGCACCACCGACAACGAAAGCAGCAGCGTCGCGCATGACGCGCTGGGACAGGGGGTGCGGGCGGCCGGCGCGGAGGGCGCCTCGACCTCGGGCCGGCCGCCGGCAGGTTCGAGCCGCGTCATCGCCGGGGCCGGGGGCGCACCGGCCCGGCCGGCCGAGCACCTGTCGAAGGCGGAGGCGTTCGGCGGGGCGGGGCCGGGCGGGGCGGGTCAGGTCAGTGGCTTCGCCACCATTCTTGGCCGGACTCGGGGAGGGTGTAGATGGGGTCGTAGTACTCGTAGCGGCGGGTGAGGGCGTCGGGGTCGGCGGCCTCCAGGCCGGTGCGGTAGTTCTTGGTCCAGTAGGAGATGCCGCGTTCGCGGTCGTAGTCGGCGAGCTGGTGCACCCAGCGCTTGCCCACGTACGGCACGTCGCACACGATCCGGGGGGTGGCGAAGCCGGGCAGGTAGCCCATGATGGCGTGCTGCAGCCGCTGGGCCTCCCAGACCGCCAGCCGCCAGTGCTCGCTGAACGGGATCATGTCGCACATGTAGAGGTAGTAGGGCATGATCCCGGCCTCGTCGAGCAGGGCGAACGACAGGTCGAGCAGTGCGGCGGGGGAGTCGTTGACACCGCGCAGCAGCACCCCCTGGTTGCGGACGTCGCGGATGCCGGTGTCGAGCAGGCCGCGTGCCGCCCTGGCGACCAGGGGCGTGACGGACCGGGCGGCGTTGACATGGGTGTGGACGGCGATCTGCACGCCGCGCCGGTGCGCCTTGGCGGCGAGGCGCTCCATGCCCGCGCGGACGTCGTCCTGCAGCCAGTGCTGGGGCAGGCCCATGAGCGCCTTGGTGGCCAGGCGGATGTCGCGGATGCCGTCGATGTCCAGCAGGGCGTCGACGAAGGATTCCAGGCGCGGCCAGGGCAGGTTGGCCACGTCGCCGCCGGAGACGACGACGTCGCGCACGGTGGGGGTGCGGCGCAGGTAGTCGAGCATGGCCTGGTGCCGGTCGGGCGGCCGGACGGTGAAGCGGTGCTTGTCGACGGCCGGGGTGGAGTTGCCGACCAGGTCCATGCGCGTGCAGTGGCCGCAGTACTGCGGGCAGGTGGGCAGCAGTTCGGCCAGGACCTTGGTGGGGTAGCGGTGGGTGAGGCCCTCGACGGCCCACATCTCGGCCTCGTGCAGGGAGTCGCGGGTGGCGCGGGGGTGGGACGGCCAGTCGGTGCGGCGGTCGCTGAACACCGGGATCATGTAGCGGCGCACCGGGTCGGCGTAGAACGCCTCGGTGGAGGCGGTGTCCATGGTGTTGAGCATCTGCGGCGTGACGAGCATGGACATGGTGGCGCGCTCGTCCTGGTCGCGCTGCAGGTCGGCGTAGAAGGACTCGTCGAGCAGGCCGCCCATCACCTGCCGCAGCTGCCGGATGTTCTTGACGCAGTGGGCGCGCTGCCACTGGGCCGACTCCCATTCGGCCGTGGTGACGTCCCGCCAGCCCGGAAGGCGGCGCCAGTCGGGTTCGACCAGGGGGCGGCGCCGGTAGGCGTAGGGCTGCTCGGCCGGCCCGCCGGGGCCGCGGGCGGTGTCCGGTTGGGAGTGCAGGGCAGTGGTCATCGTTGACCTCTCGCGACGTGCTGCGGACAAACTCTTGTATAAGACGGACGTTACGGGAAGACTTCCGGATGAACCAGTGCTGTCCGGGATAATCTACAGATTCACTTTCGGACAGGGAAGGCGAGGCGGGACAGAGATGACCGAACTTCGCAGCGAGCCCGAAAGCTCCGGCGCCGCTCCGGGCGCGGAGGGGGCGGCCGCAACCGCGGCGGGGACATCGGCGGGCACGCCGGCGGCCGCTTCGGCGGGGACCGCGGTGGGGCTGCATCGGGTGCTGGAGCCGCGCGGCGTGCTGCCGCAGGCCGCGCGCCGGCTGGACGCCGATCCGCGCATCCGGCCCGACGAGGTGCGGGTCCGGGTGGAGCGGCTGAACCTGGACGCCGCGTCCTACCGGCAGCTGCGCACCGAGCACGGGGACGACGCCGAGGCGCTGCGCCGGGCCGTGCTGGGCATCGTGGCCGAGCGCGGCAAGATGCACAACCCGGTGACCGGCTCGGGCGGCATGCTCGTCGGTGTCGTCGACGAGGCCGGTCCCGCCTCGCCGCTCGGCCTGCGGCCGGGGGACCGCATCGCCACGCTGGTGTCGCTGACGCTCACGCCGCTGGCGATCACCGACGGGCTGGCCCGGTGGGACGGCCGGTCCGAGCAGGTGCCGGCCGAGGGGCACGCCATCCTGTTCGCCCGTTCCATCGCCGCCGTGCTGCCCGACGACCTGCCGATGCCGCTGGCGCTGGCGGTGATGGACGTGTGCGGCGCGCCCGCGCTCACCCACCGCGTGGTGGCCGAGCGGGTCGGCAGGGGCGCGCCCCCGGTGGTGGCGGTGCTGGGCGGGGCGGGCAAGAGCGGGTCGCTGTCGCTGGCGGCGGCGCGGCGGGCGGGGGCGGCGCGCACGGTGGGGCTGGTGCCCGATGAGGACGAGCGGCGGCGGCTGGAGGCGTCCGGCCTGGCCGACGCGGTGGTGGTGGCGGACGCGCGCGACCCGGTGGCGGTGGCGGAGGCGCTGGGGGAGCCCGCCGACGTGACGGTGCTGTGCGTGGACGTGCCCGGGTGCGAGCACGGGGCGATCCTGGGCACCGCGCCGGGCGGGACGGTGGTGTTCTTCTCGATGGCGACCTCGTTCCCGGCGGCGGCGCTGGGCGCCGAGGGGCTGGCCGCGGACGTCACGATGCTGATCGGCAACGGGTTCGTGCCCGGACACGCCCGGATGGCGCTGGATCTCGTTCGGTCGGTGCCCGGGGTTCGCGCGTTGTTCACCGCCCGGACGGGGGGTGGTTCGGCACAATGACTCGGGTACGTCCGGTAGCGGCGGGGGCGCCCGGACCCGGACTCCGGGGAGGGGGCGCGCCCGGCGTTCGAGAGCAGAAAAGAGAACAGTAGATGGCGAGCATCACCCGGTCCCTGCGGGAGAAGACCCCGCAGGAGCGGCAGCGGCAGATCGTCGACGTGCTGGTCGAGGCCTTCGCGCATCTGATGGAGCGCAGTCCCGCCGACTTCCGCCGCAGGTTCCGGAAGATGGCCGCCGACCCGTTCGCCTTCTACCGGGGCAGCGCCTGCCTGTTCTACGCGGACATCGTGCACGACGACGACCCGTGGGCCGACGAGCGCACCAGCCGGGTGTGGATCCAGGGCGACCTGCACGCGCAGAACTTCGGCACCTACATGAGCGACGACGGGGTGTTCGTCTTCGACGTCAACGACTTCGACGAGGCCTACGTCGGGCACTTCACCTGGGACGTCAAGCGGCTGGTGGCCAGCGTGGCGCTGCTGGCGTGGGCCAAGGCGATCTCCGACGCCGACATCCACCGGATGATCGAGACGTATGTGCGCGCCTACGTCGACCAGGTGCGCTCCTTCGCCGAGCACGGCGACGACCAGGGCTTCGCGCTGACCCTGGACAACACCGACGGGCACGTCCGCCAGGTGCTGATCTCGGCGCTGTCGTCGACCCGCATCGGGCTGCTGGAGGACAAGACGGTCGTCGAGCGGCACGAGCGGCGCTTCCGCGAGGGGCCGGGGGTGCGGCGGCTGGACGAGGCGGAGCGCGCCAAGGTCGAGCGGGCCTACGAGGAGTACCTGCGCACCATCCCCGAGGACAAGCGGTTCGGCAGCCTGACCTACCGGGTCAAGGACATCGTGGGCGCGTCGGGCTTCGGCATCGGGTCGGCCGGGCTGTCGGCCTACAACGTGCTGGTGGAGGGGCACACGCAGGCGCTGGAGAACGACGTCATCCTGTCGGTGAAGCAGGGGAACGTGGCCGCGCCCAGCCGGGTGGTGGACGATGAGCGCATCCGCGGCTACTTCCTGCACCACGGCCACCGCACGGCGGTGTCGCGGCGGGCGCTGCAGGCCAACACCGACCCGTGGCTGGGGTACACGCAGATCGACGGCGTGGGCTATGTGGTGCAGGAGCTGTCGCCCTACGAGGAGGACCTGGACTGGTCGGGGCTGACCGAGCCGGAGGAGATGCTGCCGCTGCTGGACGACCTGGGCCGCGCCACCGCCAAGATCCACTGCGTGTCCGACACCGACTCCGACCACACGCTGGTCGACTTCCAGGTGGAGGAGGCCATCGCCAAGGCGATCGGCCCGGACGAGTCGGCGTTCGTCGCGGCGATGGTCGAGTTCGGGATGGAGTACGCGGCGGTGGTGCGCGACGACCACCGGCTCTTCGTCGACGCGTTCCGCAACCACCAGATCCCGGGGCTGTGACCACCCCTCGCGTCCGGCGCCGGCCGCGCGGTCGGCGCCGGACGCGGGCGGCGGGCTGTGAGCGGCGCCGGTTAAATAGGTTCTTGCGCAATCAGGGTCGCATGCCGGAGGATCTTCCGTAGATGTTCCGATGAGACGGATGATTGCCGGTGGATCGGAGGACGGCGATGACGCCGCAGCCCAAGCTGGATCTCGATCCGGAGGCGGTGCGCACGGCCCGGCGGCTGGCCGCGCGCGCCGCGGAACCGATCATCGAGATGGCCCGGACCCATACCACGGTGTCGGTGGAGCGGGCGCTGCTGCGCCTGGCCGGGCTGGCGGGCGCCGACGCCGACGGCCGTCCCTGGGTCAACCACCTCACCGACGCGGTGCGCGGCCAGGTCGGCCTCGAGCACGGCGTGGCGCTGCCGGTGTGGGACGCGCTGCTGACCGGCCCCTACGGGTCCCTGGCCGAGCTGGCGCAGGCCGCCGCCCGCGGCCGGGTCCGGTTCCGCCTGCCCGCCGGGGACGCGGCGCGGGCGGCGCGTGAGGCGGCGC
>NZ_BAABDO010000103.1:0-24054 GCF_039539665.1 Actinomadura keratinilytica | reverse complement strand
GTGCGCCGCGCGGTGGCGGCCGCCGGAACCGCCGCCGAGCTGGGCACCCGGGTGCCGCTGCAGGTCGGCGTCCGCGCCGCGACCCTCGCGCACGGCGAGTCGACGCTGGCGGACCTGCACCGCGGGCTGGCCGGGACCGGGCGCCGCCCGGGCGAGGTGATCGTCTGCGTGTCCGGCGCGTTCCACCCGGCGCACCGCCCCGCGCTGCTCGGCGGCCTGCGCGGGCTGCGCCGCGCGGGCTACCTGATCGGCCTCGGCGGGCTCGGCGCGGCCCCGGTGCCGCTGGACCTGCTCGCCGACGCCGTCCCGTACCTGGTCAAGATCGACGCCGATCTGGCCCGCCGCACCGGCTCCGACCGGCGCCGCGCCGCGCTAGTGACGGCCCTGGTCGAGCTGACGCACCGGCTGGGCACCCATGTGCTCGCGCCCGGCCTGTCCGCCGAGGAGCACGTGCTGCAGGCGCGGGAGGCGGGCGTGCGGCTGGTGCAGGGGCCGGCGCTGGCGCCGCCGGAGTGGCGGCCGGGCATGCGCGTCACCGTGCCGGTGGCGGCCAGGGAGGCGCCGCGCTCGCCGCGCCCCGAGACGGAGCTGGGGCCGCGGGTGTCGGAGTTCACGCTGCCCGCCATGACGCTTCCCGTGACCGCCACGGCCGACGAGGTGCTCACCGCCCTCAACGCCGAGACCGGCGCCACCAGCGTGGTGCTGGTGGACGAGGCGCAGCGCCCCCGCGCCACGGTGGACCGCACCCGCTTCCTGCTGCAGCTGTCGGGGGCCTACGGGCACGCCCTGCACGCGCACAAGCCCGTGATGCGGCTGGCCGACCCGCCGCGCGTCGTCCCCCGCACGGTGCCCGCCACCGCCGCCCTGCGCGCCGCGGGCCGCGAGGACGAGCGCGTGTACGACGACCTGGTGGTGACCGACGAGGTGGGGCGCTGCCTGGGCATCGTCCGTGTCGCCGACCTGATCCGCGGCCTGTCCCCCTGAGCCGCCCCCGCCCGGTGCGACCGGCGCGCTGAGCGGGCCGTGGAGCGGTCATTCGCCCCCGGACGGCCCCGAATGGGCGATCGGCGGCGAAAAGCCGTCAGCGGCGGCCTCCTGCGCGAGGATGGCCGCCTGCACCCGGCTGCGCAGCCCCAGCTTGGCCAGGATGCGGCTGACGTGCGTCTTGGTGGTCGTCTCGGCCATGGCGAGCCGCTCGGCGATCTGCCCGTTGGTCAGGCCCTGGCCCAGGCAGGCGAACACCTGGCGCTCCCGCGGCGTCAGCGCGGCCAGCGCCCGCGGGTCGGGCCGCGCCGCCGGGTCGGGGCGCCGCGCGGCGAAGGCGCCGATCAGCCGGCGGGTCACCCGGGGCGCGATCACCCCGTCCCCGGCCGCGACCGTGCGCACCGCCTCCACCAGCCGGTCGGCGTCGACGTCCTTGAGCAGGAACCCGGCCGCGCCCGCCCGCAGCGCGCCGAAGACGTACTCGTCCAGGTCGAACGTGGTCAGCACCAGCACGTCGGCGAACCCGGAGACCTCCCGGGCGGCCGACACGCCGTCCAGGCGGGGCATGCGCACGTCCATGAGCACCACGTCCGGGCGCAGCTCCCGGGCCAGCGCCACGGCCCGCTCCCCGTCGGCGGCCTCGCCGACCACCTCGATGCCGGGGGCGGCGCTCAGGATGAGCACCAGCCCCGCCCGCACGGCCGCCTGGTCGTCGGCCACCAGCACCCTGATCACGCGGTCGTCGGTCACGCGGTCGCCTCCCTGACCCGGTCGTCGTCCTCGGCGTCGCAGGCGGGCGGCGCGGTCGGCAGCTCGGCCCGCACCACCCAGGCGGGCCCCTCGGGCCCGGCGGCGAACGTCCCGTCCAGCACGGCGGCGCGCTCGCGCATCCCCACCAGCCCGCTGCCGGACCCCGGCAGGCGGGAGCCGTCCGGCCCGAGCGGGCTGCGCACCGTGACCGCGACGCTGCCGGGCCGGTACTCCAGCAGCACCTCGGCGCGGCCGGGGCCGGCGTGCTTGAGCGCGTTGGTCAGCGACTCCTGGACGATGCGGTAGGCGGCCAGCTCCACGGCGGCGGGCAGCTCGCGCGCCCGCCCGGCCACCGTCAGCCGGGCGTCCAGGTCGGACCGCAGCGTCCGCGCGACCAGCTCGCCCAGCTCCGCCAGGCGGGGCGCGGCGGCCGGGTCGGGCTCCCGCCCGCCGTCGTCGCGCAGCAGCCCGATCATGCGCCGCATCTCGGCCAGCCCCTGCACGCTGTTGTCGCGGATCACCTCCATGGACCGCTGCACGGCGGCGCGGTCCAGGTGGGGCATCTTCAGCACGGCCGAGGAGTGCAGGGCCACGGCGCTGAGATGGTTGGCGATCACATCGTGCAGCTCCCGGGCCATGCGGGCGCGTTCGGCGGCGACGGCGGCGCGCCGGTCCAGCTCGGCCAGCCGCGCCATCTGCTCGGCGCGCAGCCGCTGCGCCTCGGCCTTCTCCCGGTGCTCGCGCACGGCCATGGCGGTCATCACCGGCATGACCCAGCTCACGCCCGCCACCGCCCCGGTGATGACGGCGCCGGCGAAGCTGCGCCAGCCGACGCCCACGACCGCCATCAGCACCGCGGTCACCGCCGCGGTCGCGCCCAGCAGCCACTCCCCCACGTGGCGCCGCCGACCGTACACGGCGGCCGCGTACAGGGCGTCGCCGTAGAGGACGACGACGGCGAAGCTCACGCCCATGGCCAGGTCGAGCAGGTTGAAGGGGGTGGCCCAGGCCAGCGCCGGGAGCGGGGCGGTGCGCCGGAACGGCACCGCCGCGCACATCCCCAGCAGCGGCAGCGCCCGCCAGGCCAGGCCCGGGTCCCAGTCGTCGCTCCAGCGCGCGTAGCCGTGCACGCTCAGCATCAGCAGGCCGCCGGCCAGCGCGGCGACGGCGATCAGGGTGTCCTGCCGCGTCACGCGGAGACGGCGGACGGCGGACTGCACGGGGGACGGCACGCTCTCCATCTCAGCATCCTCCGGGGACTGCCGCGGTCCGCCTGGGAGAGGGGCGGCGTACATCGTTCGTAGGACGCCCGGTTTCGTCTTCCGCGCCGAGGACCGCGCCCGTCCGCGCCGGGATGCTGGACGTCGACGCCCGGCGGCGGCCGGGCGACGACGGAAACGAGGAACCATGCTCCTGGCGATCATCGCCGCCTGCGAGATCGGCTTCTGGGTGCTGCTGGCGGCCGGCCTGGCCGCGCGCTACCTGCTGCGGTGGCGCCGCGTCAGCGCCGTGCTGCTGGTGGGCGTCCCGCTGCTGGACGTGGTGCTGCTGACCGCCACGGTGATCGACCTGCGGCACGGCGCCACGGCCGGGTTCTCCCACGGCCTCGCGGCGGCCTACCTGGGCTACTCGGTGGCGTTCGGACACGGCTGGGTGCGGTGGGCGGACGAGCGGTTCGCGCACCGCTTCGCGGGCGGGCCGCCGCCCCGGCGCGCACCGCGCTACGCCCCCGAGCGCACCCGCCACGAATGGCGCGAGTTCGGCAAGGCGGCGATCGCCTGGGCGATCGGCTGCGGGGTGCTGCTCGGCATGATCGCGATGGTGGGCGACGCCGACCGCACCGAGGCCCTGCTCGGCTGGGTGCTGCGGCTGACGGTGATCCTGGCGATCTGGTCGCTGTGGCCGATCACGCACACGCTGTGGCCGGTCCGGCCCGGCGACGGCGCCGGACGCGACGGCGGCGGGGACGGGCGGGACTCGGCCGCGGCGGGCGGGGGCGGCGCAGCCCGCCGGTGACGACGGGCGGGCCGGGCACACCGGCACCCCCGACGCGTCCGGGGCCGCGCGCGGCGGCTCCGGACGCGTTCGGTCGGCAGATACCGAAGGCGGTCAGCGGATGCCGGAGGCGGGTCAGACGTTGAAGCCGAGGGCGCGCAGCTGCTCGCGGCCCTCCTCGGTGATCTTGTCGGGCCCCCACGGCGGCAGCCACACCCAGTTGATCCGCACGTCCTTGAACATGCCGTCCAGCGCGCTGGCGGCCTGGTCCTCGATGACGTCGGTGAGCGGGCAGGCCGCGCTGGTCAGCGTCATGTCCAACGTGACCGCGTCCGCGTCCTGGTGCACGCCGTAGACCAGGCCGAGGTCCACGACGTTGATGCCCAGCTCGGGGTCCACGACGTCCTTGAGCGCCTCCAGGATCTCCTCCTCGGCGACGCCCCCGCCCTCGGCCGCCGGCGTGTCGGCGGCGGCGGGCTGGGTGTCGGTGCCGGGCTTGTCGCTCATGATGCCTCTCCGAGAGCTCGGGCGGTCGCGTCCTTCCACGCCATCCAGGCGAGCAGGGCGCACTTGATGCGGGCCGGGTAGCGGGACACCCCGGCGAACGCGACCGCGTCCTCCAGCACGTCCTCGTCCGGTTCGCCCTGGCCGCGCGACTGCATCAGGGCCAGGAACTCGTCGCCGACGGCCATCGCCTCCTTGACCGACCGGCCGATCAGCAGGTCGGTCATCACCGAGGCGCTGGCCTGGCTGATGGAGCAGCCCAAGGCGTCGTACGAGACGTCGGCGACGCGGGCGTCCTGGCCCTCGCCCTCCAGATGCACCCGCAGCGTCACCTCGTCGCCGCAGGTCGGGTTGACGTGGTGCGCCTCGCCTTCGTACGGCTCCCGCAACCCCTTGTTGTGGGGGTTGCGGTAGTGGTCCAGGATGACCTCCTGGTACATCGCCTCAAGCTGCATGGCTTCCTTTCCTTCCGGTGGACGTTCCCGCCGGGGCGGGGCGCCGGAGACGTCCCCTGGGTACGACCGGCGCGCGGCTCGGCGTCTTCCGAAGTCAGCCTCTTCCGAAGAACTCCTGCGCCTTGCGCACCCCGTCGACCAGGGAGTCCACGTCCGCCAGGGTGTTGTACAGGTAGAAGGTCGCCCGGGTGGTGGCGGGGATGCCGTACCGGCGGCAGATCGGCCAGGCGCAGTGGTGGCCGACGCGGACCGCCACGCCCAGCTCGTCCAGCACCTGCCCGACGTCGTGCGGGTGGATGTCGTCCACGGTGAACGACACCGCGCCGCCGCGCGACTCGGTGGTGAGCGGGCCGACGACCCGCACGCCGGGGATCTCGCCCAGCCGCTCCAGCGTGTAGGCGACCAGCGCCTCCTCGTGGGCGTGCACGCGGTCCATGCCGATGCCGGTGAGGTAGTCGCAGGCCGCGGCCAGCCCGACGGCCTGCGCGGTCATCGGCACGCCCGCCTCGAAGCGCTGCGGCGGCGGCGCGAAGGTGGACTCCTCCATCCGCACCACCTCGATCATCGACCCGCCGGTGAGGAACGGGGGCATGGCCTCCAGCAGCTCGCGGCGGCCCCACAGCACGCCGATGCCGGTGGGGCCGAGCATCTTGTGCCCGGAGAAGGCCAGGAAGTCGGCGCCCAGCCGGGACACGTCCACCGGCTGGTGCGGCACCGACTGCGCGGCGTCCAGCACCAGCAGCGCCCCGACCCGGCGGGCGCGCTCGGCGATCCGCTCGATCGGCGGGACGGTGCCCAGCACGTTGGACTGGTGCGTCAGCGCCACCAGCCTGGTGCGCTCGTTGAGCAGCGCGTCGAGGTCGTCGAGGTCGAGCCGGCCGTCGTCGGTCAGCCCGAACCAGCGCAGCGTGGCGCCGGTGCGCCGGCACAGCTGCTGCCAGGGCACCAGGTTGGCGTGGTGCTCCATCTCGCTGACGAGGATCTCGTCGCCGGGCCCCACGCGGAACCGCTCGGCCTCGGGGCCGGCGGTGGCGGCGTTGCTCATCGCGTACGCCACCAGGTTGAGCGCCTCGGTGGTGTTCTTGGTGAACACGATCTCGCCGGGCGTCCCGCCGATGAACGAGGCGACGGTGGCGCGCGCCGACTCGTAGGCCTCGGTGGCCTCCTCGGCCAGCAGGTGCGCGCCGCGGTGCGGAGCGGCGTTGTGCCGCTCGTAGAACGCCCGCTCGGCCTCCAGCACGGCGGTCGGCTTCTGCGCGGTGGCCCCCGAGTCGAGGTAGACCAGCGGCCGCCCGCCCCGCACGGTGCGCGCCAGCAGCGGGAAGTCCTTCTTGATCTCCTCGGGCAGCAGACTCATCGCGACGCGCCAGCCTTCACGTACTTCTCGTAGCCCTCGTTCTCGAGGACCTCGGCCAGTTCGGGGCCGCCCGCCTCGACGACCCGGCCGCCCGCGAACACGTGCACGAAGTCGGGCTTGACGTAGCGCAGGATGCGCGTGTAGTGCGTGATCAGCAGCACGCCGGTGTCGGTGCCCGCGGAGAAGCGGTTGATGCCCTCGGAGACGACCTTGAGGGCGTCGACGTCCAGGCCGGAGTCGGTCTCGTCCAGCACCGCGATCTTGGGCTTGAGCATCTCCAGCTGCAGGATCTCGTGGCGCTTCTTCTCGCCGCCGGAGAAGCCCTCGTTCAGGCTGCGCTGGGCGAACGCCGGGTCGATGGACAGGTTCTGCATCGCCTGCCGCATCTCCTTGGAGAAGTCGCGCAGCTTGGGCGCCTCCCCGCGCACCGCGGTGACCGCCGAGCGCAGGAAGTTCGACACCGACACGCCCGGCACCTCGACCGGGTACTGCATCGCCAGGAACAGCCCGGCGCGGGCGCGCTCGTCGACGCTCATCGCCAGGACGTCCTCGCCGTCCAGCGTGACGGTGCCCGCGGTCACCTCGTACTTGGGGTGGCCGGCGATGGCGTAGGCGAGGGTGGACTTGCCGGAGCCGTTCGGCCCCATGATCGCGTGGGTCTCGCCGGACCGCACGGTCAGGTCGACCCCGCGCAGGATCTCCTTGGCCCCGTCGGTTCCCTCGCCGACGGAGACGTGCAGGTCGCGGATCTCAAGGGTGGCCATGTCTTCTGTGAACTCTCTGTCGTGTCCGGAGCCGGTCTGGTGGCGGACGCCCGTCGCCCGGGCCGGCGGGGCTATTCGCCGCCGTCGAGCGAGACGTAGACGTCGCCGTCCTGCACCTTCACCCGGTACGTGGCGACCGGCTGGGTGGCGGGCGGGTTGGTGGGCTTGCCGGTGCGCAGGTCGAAGCACGAGCCGTGCAGCCAGCACTCGATCGTGCCGTCGTACACCTCGCCCTCCGACAGCGACACCTCGGCGTGCGAGCAGATGTCGTTGAGGGCGAACACCTCGTCGCCGGAGCGGACCAGCGCCACCGGGGTGTCGTCGACCTCCACGGCGAGCGCCCCGTCGGCCGGGACGTCGGCGAGCGAGCAGACCTTGACGTACGGCATCACTCACCCGCCCCCTGGTCCGGCTCCTTGTGCAGCCCCTTGTCCAGTTCGGCCTCGATCGCCTCGGCGACCTTCTCGCGCACCTCGGCGACCTCGATCTTGTCGATCAGCTGGCCGAGGTACCCCCGCACCACCATGCGGCGCGCCTCGTCCCGGGGGATGCCGCGGGCCTGCAGGTAGAACAGGTGCTCGTCGTCCAGCCGGCCGGACGCCGAGGCGTGCCCGGCGCCGACCACCTCGCCGGTGAGGATCTCCAGGTTGGGCACCGAGTCGACCCGGGTGCCGTCGGTCAGCACCAGGTTGCGGTTCAGCTCGTAGGTGTCGGTGCCCTCGGCCTCCGCGCGGATGATCACGTCGCCGATCCACACCGCGTGCGCGTCCTGGTCCTGCAGGGCGCCGCGGTAGTCGACGCGGCTGCGGCAGTGCGGGACGGCGTGGTCGACCAGCAGCCGGTGCTCCAGGTGCTGGCCGCCGTCGACGAAGTACACCCCGTACAGCTCGGCGTCGCCGCCGGGGCCGGTGTAGGCCACCGACGGGGAGATCCGCACCAGGTCGCCGCCCAGCGTCACGTTGTGCCCGGTGAAGCGGGCGTCGCGGCCGAGCCGGGCGTGCTGGTGCGACACGTGGACGCTGTCGTCCTCCCAGTCCTGCAGGCTGATCACCGACAGGGACGCGCCGTCGCCGACCACGAACTCGACGTTGTCGGCGTAGGTGGCCGACCCGCGGTGGCTGAGCACCACGGTCGCCACGGCGAACGGCTCGACCACGACGGTGGTGTGCCCGTAGGCGGCGCCGGAGGCGTCCTCGCCGCGCAGCCGCACCACGGTCGGCGCGCTCGCCACGGCCTCCTTCGGGACGGTGATCACGGTGGCGTGCTCGAACGACTCCCACGCCTGCGCGCTGATCCGGTCGGCCGGAACGTACGCCCTGCCGAGCCGCCCGTCGTCGCGGGCGACGGTCTCCACGGCCACCTCGGGCGCCGCCTCGACGTCCACGACGACCTTGCCGCCCTCGGCGGCGGTGCCGTTGTGCAGCCCGCGCAGGCGGCGCAGCGGGGTGAACCGCCACTCCTCCTCGCGGCCGGTGGGAACCTCGAAGTCGCCGACGCGGTAGGACGCCTTCTCGTGCAGGGTCGACACCGGAGTTGCGGACTCCAGGCCCATCAGCCGACCGCCCCTTCCATCTGCAGCTCGATCAGCCGGTTCAGCTCCAGCGCGTACTCCATGGGCAGCTCGCGCGCGATCGGCTCGACGAACCCGCGCACGATCATCGCCATGGCCTCGTCCTCGCTCAGGCCCCGGCTCATCAGGTAGAACAGCTGGTCCTCCGACACCTTGGAGACGGTGGCCTCGTGGCCCATCTCCACGTCGTCCTCGCGCACGTCCACGTACGGGTAGGTGTCGGAGCGGCTGATCTGGTCGACCAGCAGCGCGTCGCACTTGACCGTGGACTTGCTGTGCTGGGCGCCCTCCTGGATCTGCACCAGGCCCCGGTAGGAGGTGCGGCCGCCGCCGCGCGCCACCGACTTGGAGACGATGGTGGAGGAGGTGTTGGGCGCGGCGTGCACCATCTTGGCGCCCGCGTCCTGGTGCTGGCCCTCGCCCGCGAACGCGATCGACAGCGTCTCGCCCTTGGCGTGCTCGCCCAGCAGGTACACCGCCGGGTACTTCATGGTGACCTTGGAGCCGATGTTGCCGTCGATCCACTCCATGGTGGCGCCCTCGTAGGCGACGGCGCGCTTGGTGACCAGGTTGTAGACGTTGTTCGACCAGTTCTGGATGGTCGTGTACCGGCAGCGGGCGTCCTTCTTGACGATGATCTCCACGACCGCCGAGTGCAGCGAGTCCGACTTGTAGATCGGCGCGGTGCAGCCCTCGACGTAGTGCACGTAGGCGCCCTCGTCGACGATGATCAGGGTCCGCTCGAACTGGCCCATGTTCTCGGTGTTGATCCGGAAGTAGGCCTGCAGCGGGATCTCCACGTGCACGCCCGGCGGCACGTAGATGAACGAGCCGCCCGACCACACCGCGGTGTTCAGCGCGGCGAACTTGTTGTCGCCGGCGGGGATCACCGAGCCGAAGTACTCCTGGAAGATCTCCGGGTGCTCGCGCAGCCCGGTGTCGGTGTCCAGGAAGATGACGCCCTTCTCCTCGAGGTCCTCGCGGATCTTGTGGTAGACCACCTCGGACTCGTACTGGGCCGCCACGCCGGCGATCAGCCGCTGCTTCTCGGCCTCGGGGATGCCCAGCTTGTCGTAGGTGTTCTTGATGTCGGCGGGCAGTTCCTCCCAGCTCGCCGCCTGCTTCTCGGTGGAGCGGACGAAGTACTTGATGTTGTCGAAGTCGATGTCGGACAGGTCCGAACCCCAGGTGGGCATCGGCTTCTTGGAGAACAGCCGCAGCCCCTTGAGGCGCAGGTCCAGCATCCAGTCGGGCTCGCCCTTCTTGGCCGAGATGTCGCGCACGACCTCCTCGTTCAGGCCGCGGCGCGCCGACGCGCCGGCCGTGTCGGGGTCGGCCCAACCGAACTTGTACCGATCGAGCCCCTCCAGTTCGGGGTGGGCTGCCGTGGTCATAGGGAGGTCCTCCCGGACTCCTCGTCACTGTTCGGATTGACATCGGGGGAGCGGCTCCCCGCGTCCGCCGCCGGAGGCGGCGCGTCCTGCGGGCGCCGGACCGGCGGTGCGGCGGCCCCTTCGCACAGGGACCGCGGGCTCACGTGGGTGGTGCAGATGCCGTCGCCGTGGGCGATCGTCGCCAGGCGCTGGACGGGCGTGCCCAGCAGGCGGCTGAACGCCTCGGTCTCGGCCTCGCACAGCTGCGGGAACTCCGCCGCCACGTGCGCGACGGGGCAGTGGTGCTGGCACAGCTGCTCGCCGCCGCCGGGGCGGGGGGCCTCGGCCGCGGCCGCCGCGTACCCGTCGCCCGACAGCGCCTCGGCCAGCCTGCGGACCCGCTGCTGGGGCGGGGCCGCCTGCACGAACGGGTGGTAGCGCCGCTCCAGGTCGGCGATCTGCCGGCGGGCGAACTCGGCCACCGCGCGGTCGCCGTTCTTCTCGGCCAAAAAGCGCAGGGCCGCGGTCGCCAGGTCGTCGTAGGCGTGCACGAACGCGCTGCGCCCGGCGTCGGTGATGGCGAACCACTTGGCCGGGCGGCCGCGCCCGCGCCGCGCCTGCGGCCGGGCCCGGCGGACCTCGATCATCCCCTCGGCGAGCAGCGCGTCCAGGTGCCGCCGGATGGCGGCGGCCGTGAGCCCCACCCGTTCGCCCAGCGCGGAGGCGGTGATCGGACCGTGTTCGAGGATCAGCCGCGCCACCCGGGCGCGGGTGTCGCGCTCGGCCGTGCCGTGCCGCTCGTCCGCTCCCGTGGCGTGGCCCGGCGACAGCACGCCGGACCGCGCGCCCGCGGTCTGCGTCCTCGTCGGTTCCCCGCTCACGTTTTTCACAACATCAGTGTGCCGTAATTCCTTCCCCGCGACCAACCCGATCTCGATGTCATAGGTCACGCAGGTAAGGCTTACCTAAGAAGTGCACGGGGACGGCGGGTTCGCGCGACCGTTTTCGCTTTTCCCTTCCGCCGCATCCGTCACAACGGTCACACCGATCGGAAATGGCCGTGCTCTTCGGCTCAGCGGCGGAAGCGGCCGGACGAGGCGCGCCGGCGCCCGCCCGCGGCCTCGAACGCCGCGACGGCGACGGCGGTCGCCGCGAAGCCCAGCGCCACCAGGGCGCCCGCCGCCAGGGCCGGGACCAGCACCCGCCCCCGGCCCGGCAGGACGGCCTCGCCCGGCTCGTGGCCGCCGAAGGTCGCCAGCCGCTGGACGTAGTCCGGGTCCTCGGCGGCGGTCAGCTCGGCGAGCTCCCTGAGGATCCGCCACTCCGACGGCGACAGCGCCATGTCTTCCCCCCAACGCGAACTTGCAGGTAAACAGCCAGTTTATTGACCCTTGTCCGACTTTTGACCGGCCGGTCCCGAAGGGCGGCCGCGCCGGGCGGCGGGAGCGGGAGGGGACGCGGGCGGGACGCGGCGGGACGTGGGCAAGGCCATATCCGGGGCACCCGGCACGGCCGCGCCGGCGCCCGGACCTAGACTCGACTCCATGGCATCCCCCCAAGGCAGCGCACTGGAGCTGGACGGGCTGGTCAAACGCTACGGCCGGACGGTCGCGGTGGACGGCCTGTCGCTGCGCGCCGCGCGGGGGGCCGTCACCGCGCTGCTCGGCCCCAACGGGGCGGGCAAGACCACCACGATCGAGATCTGCGAGGGGTTCCGCCGCGCCGACGCGGGAACGGTCCGCGTGCTGGGGCTCGACCCGGTCGCCGACGCGCGCGCGTTGAAGCCGCGGGTCGGGGTGATGCCGCAGTCCGGCGGCGTGCCCGGCACGGCCCGCGCGGGCGAGTTCCTGCGCCTGGTCGCCTCCTTCCACACCCGCCCGCTCGACCCGGGCGCCCTGCTCGACCGGCTCGGGCTGGCCGCGCACGCGCGCACGCCGTTCCGGCGCCTGTCGGGCGGGCAGCAGCAGCGGCTGTCGCTGGCGGTGGCCGTGGTGGGCCGTCCCGAGCTGGTGTTCCTCGACGAGCCGACCACCGGCCTGGACCCGCAGGCCCGGCACGCCACCTGGGAGCTGGTCGAAGGGCTGCGCGCCGCCGGGGTGTCGATCGTGCTGACCACGCACCACATGGAGGAGGCCGAGCGCCTCGCCGACCACGTCGTCATCGTCGACCACGGCCGCGTCGTGGCCGAGGGCAGCCCGGCCGAGCTGACCGGCGCCGAGCGGCAGCTGCGCTTCCGCGCGCGCCCCGGGCTGGGCCTGGAGGAGCTGCTGGCGGCGCTGCCGCCGGGCAGCGCCGCCAAGGAGTCGCCCGCCGGGCACTACCTGGTCGAGGGGGAGGTCAGCCCCGAACTGCTGGCCACCGTCACCGCCTGGTGCGCCTCCCACGGCGTCATGACCGAGGACCTGCGCATCGAGCGGCGCACGCTGGAGGACGTCTTCCTGGAGCTGACCGGACGGGAGCTGCGGTCATGACCTCGGCCCACGAGACCGCGCACGGAACCGCCCGCGAGGACGCGCGGCACGGCGCCCTCGACCTGGCCCCCGCGCCCGGCGCCGCGCCCGTCCCGCGCATGGTCCTCGCGCAGACCGGCTACGAGCTGCGGACCCTGCTGCGCAACGGCGAGCAGCTGCTGCTCACGCTGATCATCCCGGTGGTGCTGCTGACGCTGTTCGGCACCACCTCCCTGCTCGACCTGGGCCCGGGGCCGCGCGTGGACTTCCTGACGCCCGGCATCCTGGCCCTGGCGGTGATGTCCACCGCGTTCACCGGCCAGGCCATCGGCACCGGGTTCGAGCGGCGCTACGGCGTCCTCAAGCGGCTCGGCGCCACCCCGCTGCCGCGGTCGGGGCTGATCGCCGCCAAGACCCTCACCGTGGTCGCGGTGGAGGTGCTGCAGGCGGCGGTGATCTGCTCGGTCGCCGCGGCCATGGGCTGGCGCCCGCACGGCGACCCGCTGTCGGTGCTGGCGCTGGTGCTGCTGGGCACCGCCGCGTTCAGCGGCTTCGGGCTGCTCATGGCCGGGACGCTGCGCGCCGAGGCCACCCTCGCCGCCGCCAACCTGGTCTACATCCTGCTGCTGGCGGTGGGCGGCGTGGTGTTCCCCCTGGACGACCTGCCCGCGGGAATACGCGACGCGCTGCGGCTGCTGCCGATCTCGGCGCTGGCCGAGGGGCTGCGCGACGTCCTGCGCGACGGGGCGGCGCTCCCCGGCGGCCCGCTGCTGATCCTGGCGGTGTGGACGGCCGCCGGCCTGGCCCTGGCCGCCCGCTTCTTCCGATGGGAGTGATCCGTGGCGCTCGCTGAGGCCCCCGGCTCCTGCGAACGTCCCGGCGGGTTCGCGGCCCGCGCGCGCCTGCTGTCGCCGGCCGCGGTGCCGCCGCCCGCGCTGATCCTGCTGGGCATCCTGTCGGTGCAGGTGGGCGCGGGCCTGGCCAAGCACATGTTCGACCGGCTGCCCCCGGCCGCGGTGGTGTCGCTGCGGCTGCTCACCTCCGCGGTGGTGCTGGGGATCGTCACGCGCGGGGCGCTGCGGGAGGCGCTGCGCGCGCGGTCCCGGCGCGACTGGGCCGTGGTGGCGGGGTTCGGGCTGACGCTGGCGCTGATGAACTTCTCCATCTACCAGTCGTTCGCCCGCATCCCGCTGGGCGTGGCGGTGACCACCGAGTTCCTCGGGCCGCTGGCCGTGGCCATCTGGGGGTCGCGGCGGCCGCGCGACGCGGTGTGGGCGGTGCTGGCCTTCACCGGCGTGCTGATGCTGGCGCGCGGCGGCGAGATCGACCCGGTCGGCGTCGCGTACGCGCTGCTGGCCGGGGCGTGCTGGGCGGCCTACATCCTGCTGACCGCGGCCACCGGGCGGCGCTTCCCCGGCTCGACGGGCCTGGCCGCGGCCAGCATCATCGGCACCGCCGCGATCATCCCCGCGGGGGCCGTGACGGGCGGCGCGGCGATGCTCGACCCGCAGCTGCTGCTGTTCGGCCTGGGCGTGGGCCTGCTGTCGTCGGTGATCCCCTACAGCCTGGAGATGGAGGCGCTGCGGCGCATGCCCGCCCGGGTGTTCGGCATCCTGATGAGCCTGGAGCCCGCCGTGGCCGCGCTGATCGGGGTGGTGCTGCTCGGCGAGGTGCTGTCGGGCCGCCAGTGGGCGGCGATCGGCTGCGTCATCGTCGCCTGCGTCGGCGCCACCCGCGACGGCGAGGAGCCGCCCGCCTGACCGCCCGCCCGGCCGTTCGCGGGACCGGCCGCGGGCGGTGGCGGGACGGCGCCGGCCCGTGAAAGGATCACCCGCAGGACGAACCGGAAAGGAGCCGCCGTGACCGGCCGCGCCGACGAGCAGGGACTGCCGCCCGAGTTCTTCGAGGCGGGGACGGCGTCGTTCGTCGACTTCCTGCGCGTCCACTCCCCCGAGCTGCTGCCCGTCAACCGCGTGGGGCGGGACGGCGGCACCCCGCCGGACCTGCCGCACGGCACCACCGTGCTGGCGGTGGTCTACGACGGCGGCGTGATGATGGCCGGCGACCGCCGCGCCACCCGCGGCCACGAGATCGCCTACCGCGAGCTGGACAAGGTGCAGCGGGCCGACGAGTACTCGATCGTCGCGTTCGCGGGCACCGTCGGGCTGGCGATGGAGATGGTGCGGCTGTTCCAGGTCGAGCTGGAGCACTACGAGAAGATGGAGCTGTCGCGGCTGTCGCTGGCGGGCAAGGCCCGCCGCCTCGGCGCCGTCGTGCAGGCCAACCTCGCCCAGGCGATGCAGGGCCTGGTGGTGGTGCCGCTGTTCGCCGGCTACGACCCCGACGAGGACCGCGGCCGCATCTTCACCTACGACATCACCGGCTCCCCGCAGGAGGCCCGCGACTTCCACGCCGAGGGGTCGGGCTCCCCGTCCGCCCGCGGCGCGCTCAAGAAGCTCTACCGGCCCGGCCTGAACGAGCGGGACGCCGGCGCGGTGTGCGTGCACGCGCTCTACGACGCCGCCGACGACGACACCGCCACCGGCGGCCCGGACCGGCAGCGGCGCATCTACCCGACGATCGCGGTCGCCACCGCCGACGGCTTCCGCGCCCTGTCCGAGGACGAGGTCGCCGAGATCGTCGAGGAGGTCGTGCAGGGCCGCTTCGAACGCCCCGACGGCCCGGTCGCCCCGCTGCGCTGACCCCGGCGGCGCCGGCTCCGGCGGCCCGGCCGGGCGTCGTACCCGGCTCCTAGACTGCCGCTATGGCACGGGCGAACGACGAGGCGGCGGAGCTGATCCAGGAGCTGGCGGATCTGCTGTCCATCACCGGGGGCGACGCCTACAGGATCCGCGCCTACGAGAAGGCGGCGCGGGCGATCGCGGGCCACCCCGAGGACATCTCCGGGCTCGACCTGGCCGGGCTCAAGAAGATCCCCGCCGTCGGCGACGCGATCGCCCGCAAGCTGCTCGACTACCTGGCCACCGGAACCATCCGGCAGGTCGAGGAGCTGCGCGCGCAGATCCCGGCGGGGGTGCGGGCGCTGACCGCGATCCCCACGCTCGGGCCGAAGAAGGCCATGGCGGTGCACGAGGCGCTCGGCGTCTCCTCGGTGCCCGAGCTGGCCGAGGCGATCCGCCAGGGCCGGCTGCGCGGCCTGCGGGGCTTCGGCGCCAAGACCGAGCGGAACATCCTGCACGGCATCGAGCTGATGCGGCAGGCGGGCGGGCGCGTCCTGATCGACGTGGCGGCCGACCTCGCCGAGGAGGTCGTGGCGGAGCTGTCGCGGGTCGCCGGGTGCGTGCGCTGCACCCACGCCGGGTCGCTGCGCCGCATGCGCGAGACGGTCGGCGACGTCGACGTCCTGGCCGCCTCCGCCGACCCGGGCCCGCTGATGGAGGCGTTCACCGCGCTGCCGTTCGTCACCGAGGTGATCGCGCGCGGCGAGAAGAAGACCTCCGTGCGCACCGCCAGGGGCCTGCAGGTCGATCTGCGGGTCGTCCCGCCCGAGTCGTGGGGCGCCGCGCTGCAGTACTTCACCGGCTCGCAGGCGCACAACATCCGCACCCGCGAGATCGCCGTCCGCGCCGGGCTGAAGCTGTCGGAGTACGGGCTGTTCGACGCCGCCACCGGCGAGCTGATCGTCTCCGAGACCGAGGAGGAGGTCTACCGGCGGCTCGGCCTGCCGTGGATTCCGCCGCCGCTGCGCGAGGACGGCGGCGAGATCGAGGCCGCGCTGGCCGGGGAGCTGCCCCGCCTGGTCGCCGTGGCGGACCTGCGCGGCGATCTGCACAGCCACACCGACCTGACCGACGGCACCGCGTCCCTGGCGGACATGGTCGCCGCGGCCGCCGGGCGCGGCCTGGAGTACTACGCCGTCACCGACCACGCGCCCAACCTGTCCATGCAGCGCATGACCGACGACAAGGCGCTGGCCCAGCGGGCGCGGATCCGCGCCCTGCAGGAGCGCCATCCCGGGCTGACGCTGCTGCACGGCACCGAGCTCAACATCGACCCCGACGGCGGCGTCGACTGGGACGCCGGCTTCCTCGCCGGCTTCGACGTCTGCGTCGCGTCGGTGCACTCGCACTTCACCCAGGACCGGGCCGCGATGACCCGCCGCCTGGTGCGGGCCTGCGAGAACCCGCACGTGCACGTGATCGGCCATCCCACCGCCCGGCTGATCGGCAGGCGGCCGCCCGTCGACGCCGACTGGGACGAGGTCTTCCGGGCCGCCGCCCGCACCGGGACGGCGCTGGAGATCGACGCCTTCCCCGACCGGCTGGACCTGCCCGCCGACCTGGTCCGCCGCGCCAAGCGCTTCGGCGTCAAGTTCGCCGTCGACACCGACGCCCACGCGGTCGGCCACCACCGCAACATCCGCTACGCCGTGGGCACCGCCCAGCGCGGCTGGCTCACCCCCGACGACGTCATCAACACCTGGCCCCTCGACCGCCTGCGCGCCTTCCTCCGCAAGACCTGACGGGCCCGCTCCGGGCGCCGGATGCCCGGCGTGCCAGGGGGCAGCGGGTCAGGCGGGCTGGGGGGCGGGGTTCCGGGTCGGAGACGGGGCCGCGGCGGGCAGGGGGCCGCGGTCGCGCATGGACAGCAGGATGCGCAGCACGGCGATCCACATCAGCGACGCGACGAGCATGTGCAGCACCACCAGCGGCGCCGGCACGCCCAGGAAGTACTGGACGTAGCCGAGCACGCCCTGCCCCAGCTCCAGCGCGAACAGCCCCAGGGTGCGGCGGCGCACGTCGCGGGGCGCGTCCGCCCGGTGCAGGGCGGCCAGCAGCGCGACGGTGAGGGCGACGGTGGTCCACGCCAGCAGGCTGTGCACGCGGGTGACGTCCTCGATGTCGAAGCCGAAGCGGCGGGAGTCGGCGTCGCCCGCGTGCGGGCCGGTGCCGGTGACCACGGTGCCCGCGACCAGCACGGCGCCGGTGGCGGCGACCAGCGCCTGCGCGAGGCGGCGCACGGCCGGGCCGACCAGGGCGCGCGGCGGCGCGTCGCCCTCCCCGGCGCGCACCCACAGCGCCACGCAGAAGATCAGCAGCGCGGGCGACAGCAGGAAGTGCAGCGACACCGACGCGGGGTGCAGCTCGGTCAGCACCACGATGCCGCCGATGATCGCCTGGGCGACCACGCTCAGCGGCTGGGCGGCGGCCAGCAGCACCAGGTCGCGGCGGCGGGGCGCCAGGCGCAGGGCCGCGACGAACACCAGCAGGCCGAGGGCCAGCACCACGAAGGTCAGCATCCGGTTGCCGAACTCGATGGCCATGTGGACGGCCGGATGCTCGGGGCTGTGCGTGGGCACGAGGCTGTCGCCGGTGCACTTGGGCCACTCGGGGCACCCCAGCCCCGACTCGGTGACCCGCACGGCACCGCCGGTGGCGATGATCCCCGCGTTGCCGATCACGCTGAGCAGGGCGAGCAGCCGCAGCGACGCGGCGGTGGGACGCCACACGGCGTCACGCGCTCTGGTGACAAGGGACAGCACTTCGTCGGCCACGCATTCATCGTATTGGCGGCCCGCCGTGCCCCGGATCCGCCCCCGCGGTAGCCGCCGCCGGGGCCCGTCTCAGGCGCCGTACCAGGGGCTTATCAGGGGCCGTAGGGGTTGCGCGGGGGCATGAACCCGGACGGCCCCTGCGGTGCCCACGGCGGCGCGGCGGGCGGCGGCGTCCGCAGGAACGCCTGGCGGGCCAGCGCCATCAGGTTCAGCAGCGCGTCGCGGCGCACGGCGAACCAGCGGGGGTCGGCGACGCCGCGTTCGACGCGCTTGTGCAGCAGCGCCAGCTCGGTGGCGGCCAGCTGGTAGTCGGCCATGGCGCGGGCCGCGCCGGGGCCGCCGACCATCCGGGCCCAGCGGCGGGCGATCCGGCGGGACGCCATGGAGCGCAGCATCTGCACGTCCTGCGGCGTGACCAGCCCGGTGCCGGCGTACATCGGCAGGTAGGACTCGATGCGGCGGACGGTGCCGCGGCGGTCCACCAGCACGAGGCCGACCAGGACGAGCAGCACGCCGAAGTCCAGGAGGTACACCACGGCCAGCCCGCCCAGCCCCAACGTGGTGGCGCCGTTCCACAGGCCGTGCAGCAGCATCGCGCCGCACAGGCCGATCAGCGGGGCCGCCAGGCGGCCCCGGCGGTGGGTGGCGGCGTAGGCGACGCCGAGGCCGGTCATCGAGGTGAACAGCGGGTGGCTGAGCGGCGCGACGACGCCGCGCAGCACGAACACGGCGCCGAGCTGGTGCGCGCCGCCCTCGTCGAAGGCCCGCATGTAGTAGGTGACGTTCTCCATCATCGCGAACCCGAGGCCGACCATGCCCGCGTAGATCAGCCCGTCGGCGATGCCGTCGATCTCGTTGCGGCGGAACCACAGCAGCCCGAACAGCACCGCGCCCTTGAGCGTCTCCTCGATCAGCGGGGCGCCCACCACGGCGCTGACGAAGTGCCCCTCGGCCTCGCCGAACACCGGCACGGTGACGTAGACCATGCCGACGGTGTTGAGCACCAGCGCGCCGAGCACGGCCACCCCGGCGCCCCACATGAAGGAGAACACCAGCGTGCGCGGCGGCTCGGGCTCCAGCCGGTCCAGCATGAGCATCAGCGCGATCAGCAGCGGGATCGGCAGGATCGCCAGGACCAGCCCGGTCCAGAAGCCGGTCCCGCCGTACAGGGCGGAGACGCCCAGTGCGGCCAGGGCGCACAGCGAGGAGACGGTGAGCCCGGCGATCAGCCCGATCGGCGGACGTCCGGGAATGCGTCCCTCCAGGACCGCCTTGGGGTCTACGCGTGCCATGTCGCGAGCGTAACCGGCTGGTCGGCCGGGTGGTGACCGGGCGTCGCCCGCGGCGCCGGATCCGGCGGCGTCCGGTTCGGCGGCGTCCGGTTCGGCGGCGGGGTCAGTGCAGCAGCGGGTCCACCGCGACGGCGGTGAACAGCAGCGCCAGGTACACGTTCGACAGGTGGAAGAAGCGCATGGGCCGCAGGTGCACGCCCGTGACGCCCGCGCGCACGGCCTTCAGCAGGCGGTGCCCCTCGGCCAGGAACACCACGCCGAGCAGGACGGCCACGCCGCCGTAGACCGGTCCCATGCCCGCGACCGGCCACAGCAGCAGCGAGCACGCGACGGTGGCGTAGGTGTAGACCAGCGACTCGACGACGACGCGCCGTTCGCCCGAGACGACGGGCAGCATCGGCACCTTGGCGACCGCGTAGTCCTCGCGGTAGCGCATGGCCAGCGTCCAGGAGTGCGGGGGCGTCCACAGGAACACCACGCCGAACAGCACGAAGGGCGTCCAGGCCAGCTCGCCGGTGATCGCGGTCCAGCCGATGAGCACCGGCATGCAGCCGGCGATGCCGCCCCACACGACGTTCTGCGCGGTGCGCCGCTTGAGCAGCAGCGAGTACACGAAGACGTAGAACAGGATCGCGAACGCCGCCCCCGCCGCCGAGGGCACGTTGACGGTGAGCAGGAAGCCGACCGTGGACGCCGCGGCCAGGGCGATGCCGAAGACGAGCGCCTCGGTGGGGGTCACCTGCGCGCGGGCCAGCGGGCGGCGGCGCGTGCGGCGCATCTTGGCGTCGATGTCGCGGTCGATGTAGCAGTTGATGGCGTTGGCGGCGGCGGCGGCCAGGGTGCCGAACGCCAGCGTCGCCACCACGGTGCCCAGCGGCGGGACTCCCCCGGCGGCCAGGAACATCACCGGGATGGTGGTGATCAGGAGCAGTTCGATGATGCGGGGCTTGGTCAGCGCCACGTAGGCCCGCAGCAGCTCGGGCAGCGGGCGCCGCCCGGCCGCGGCCTGCTCCGCCGGTGGAAGCGCGGGCGCCTCGGGGGTCGTCCCGGTCGGCATCTCGTCGGCGAGGTCGACCGCGTACTTGTTACTGAGCACCGTCACAATCGGTCCACGTTCAGCTAGGCATAGGAGATTCGCGTACCACCTCGGCGGCGCCCCCGCGTTTTGGGTCGCACCTCGGTTCGGTGAAACGACCGCGGCCGCTCGGAGCGACCGCGCCATCACTGTAGTCCGCCCTTCGCCGGGGTCACGCACCGGGTCGCCGGACGCGCCGCCGCCGAGGGGCGAATCCGGGGGCGTGCGCGAAGGACGCGGGGACCGGTCGGTGGGATGCGTCGTCCCCCTGGAGTTCACCCGGGCGAGGGGTTAGGGCCATAGGCGATCGGGCAAGGGTCGTCAAGGCGGCACGCCCCCACCGCCTGTGCGCACGTCAATGGAGACGGGACGGCGGTCCGCTAGGCTTCGGACCAGGCGAAGCATGATCTTCACCGGCCGCGGCGGGACGACGACGTCCGAGGCCGGCCGAGCGGCGTCGCGCACCGCGCGCGACCGCAGGCCGGGCGACGGTCCGGGCCGTTCGGGAAGAACACGCGGGCCGGGCCACGTTGCGCCTAGGGGCGGGGCGAAGCGCGGCGGCGCCGCGCACACCGCACACGACAATCCGAGACAGTGGTTCGAGAGGAGCCTGGCGTTCCGTGACTGGGGACAGCAGCACCTTTGAATGGTCCGACCTGGACCGGCGGGCCGTGGACGTGATCCGCGCCCTCGCCATGGACGCGGTGGAGGAAGCCGGTTCCGGTCACCCGGGCACGGCCATGAGTCTGGCTCCCGCCGCCTACCTGCTCTTCCAGCGTTTCCTGCGGCACGACCCCACCGACCCCTCGTGGCCGGGCCGCGACCGGTTCGTGCTCTCCTGCGGGCACTCCAGCCTGACCCTGTACATCCAGCTGTACCTGTCGGGCTACCCGCTGACGCTGGACGAGCTGAAGGCGCTGCGCAAGTGGGGCAGCCTCACCCCCGGCCACCCCGAATACGGGCACACCGCGGGCGTGGAGACCACCACCGGCCCGCTGGGGCAGGGCATCGCCAACGCGGTCGGCATGGCGATGGCGGCGCGCCGCGAGCGCGGCCTGTTCGACCCCGACGCCGACCCGGGCACCTCCCCCTTCGACCACACCATCTGGGCGTTCTGCTCCGACGGCGACATCGAGGAGGGCATCAGCCACGAGGCCAGCGCCCTGGCCGGCCACCAGAAGCTGGGCAACCTGGTCGTCATCTACGACGACAACCACATCTCGATCGAGGACGACACCGCGATCGCGCTGTCGGAGGACGTGCGCGCCCGGTACGCCGCCTACGGCTGGGACGTGCACTACGTCGACTGGACCGAGGGCGGCGACTACCACGAGAACGTCGAGGCGCTGGCCGCCGCGATGGAGGCCGCGCGCGCCGAGACCGACCGGCCCTCGTTCATCGCGCTGCGCACGATCATCGGCTGGCCCGCCCCCAACAAGCAGAACACCGGCAAGATCCACGGCGCGGCGCTGGGCGCCGACGAGGTCGCCGCGACCAAGCGCGTCCTCGGCCTGGACCCCGACAAGACGTTCGACGTGCCGGCCGACGTGCTGGCGCACGCCCGCCAGGTCGTCGACCGGGGCCGCGCGCTGCGCGCGGAGTGGACCAAGTCGTTCAAGGCGTGGCGGCAGGACAACCCCGAGCGCGCCGCCGAGTTCGACCGGCTCGCCGAGCGGCGCCTGCCCGACGGCTGGACCAAGGCGCTGCCGGAGTTCGAGGGGGGCAAGGAGCTGGCCACCCGCGCCGCATCCGGGCAGGTCCTCAACGCGCTGGCGCCGGTGCTGCCGGAGCTGTGGGGCGGCTCGGCGGACCTGGCCGAGAGCAACAACACCACGATGAAGGGCGAGCCGTCGTTCATCCCGGAGGAGTTCCAGACCAAGGAGTTCCCCGGGCACCGGTACGGCCGCACCCTGCACTTCGGCGTGCGCGAGCACGCGATGGGCGCGATCCTCAACGGCATCGCGCTGCACGGCGGCACCCGCCCGTACGGCGGCACGTTCCTGGTGTTCAGCGACTACATGCGTCCGGCGGTGCGGCTGGCGGCGCTGATGAAGCTGCCGGTGACGTACGTGTGGACGCACGACTCCATCGGCCTGGGCGAGGACGGCCCGACGCACCAGCCGGTGGAGCACCTGTGGGCGCTGCGCGCGATCCCCGGGCTGGACGTGGTGCGCCCCGCCGACGCCAACGAGACCGCGGTGGCCTGGCGCACGATCCTGCAGCACACCGACCGCCCGGCGGGGCTGTGCCTGACCCGGCAGAAGGTGCCGACGTTCGAGCGCGGCAACGGGCTGGCGTCGGCCGAGGGCACCGCCAAGGGCGGGTACGTGCTGGCCGAGGCCGAGGTCGACGGCGGGCGGCCGCAGGTGATCCTGATCGCGACGGGCAGCGAGGTGCAGCTGGCGCTGGAGGCCCGCAAGATCCTGGAGGCCGAGGGCACCCCGACGCGCGTGGTGTCGATGCCGTGCGTGGAGTGGTTCGAGGCGCAGGACGACGCCTACAAGCAGCAGGTGCTGCCGCCCGCGGTGCGGGCCCGGGTCTCGGTGGAGGCCGGGGCGGCGCTGGGCTGGCGCACCTACATCGGGGACGCGGGCGAGTCGGTGAGCCTGGAGCACTTCGGCGCCTCGGCCGACTACAAGACGCTGTTCCAGCAGTTCGGGCTGACCGCCGAGCGGGTGGTCGCCGCGGCCAGGGCCAGCCTGATCAAGGCGCACGCCGAGGGCGCCGGGCGCGGTGAGACGACCGGCAACTGAGCGCCGTACCCCCGATCGCGACCCCCGAGCAGGAGGAACGATGAGTGAGACGTTGAAGCGGCTGTCCGCCGAGGGCGTGTCGGTCTGGCTCGACGACATCAGCCGGGAGCGGCTGCGCACCGGCAACCTGGAGCAGCTGGTCCGGGAGCGGAACGTGGTGGGGGTGACCTCCAACCCCACGATCTTCGCCAAGGCGCTCGGCAAGGGCTCGGCGTACGACGAGCAGGTCCGCGACCTGGCGGTGCGCGGCGTGGACGTCGAGGAGGCGGTCCGCGCGATCACCACCTACGACATCCGGTGGGGCTGCGACGTGCTGCGCCCGGTGTACGACCGCACCGAGGGCCTGGACGGCCGGGTCTCCATCGAGGTCGACCCGCGGCTGGCCCGCGAGACCGAGAAGACGGTCGCCGAGGCGCGGGCGCTGTGGTGGATGGTGGACCGGCCCAACCTGATGATCAAGATCCCGGCGACCGTGGAGGGGCTGCCCGCGATCACCGCGGCGCTGGCCGAGGGCATCAGCGTGAACGTCACGCTGATCTTCTCGCTGGAGCGGTACGGGCAGGTCATCGACGCGTTCTTCGCGGGGCTGGAGCAGGCCCGGGCCAACGGGCTGGACCTGTCGAAGATCTCCTCGGTGGCGTCGTTCTTCGTCAGCCGGGTGGACACCGAGATCGACAAGCGGCTCGACAAGATCGGCACGGCGGAGGCGGCGGAGCTGCGCTCCAAGGCGGGCGTGGCCAACGCCCGGCTGGCGTACGCGCTGTACGAGGAGAAGTTCGGCTCCGACCGGTGGCAGGCGCTCAAGGACGCCGGGGCGCGTCCGCAGCGTCCGCTGTGGGCGTCGACCGGCGTGAAGGACCCGAACCTGCCCGACACGCTGTACGTGGACGAGCTGATCGCGCCCGGGACGGTCAACACCATGCCGGAGGCCACGCTGGAGGCCGCCGCCGACCACGCCGAGGTGCGCGGCAACACCGTCCAGGGCGCCTACGACGAGGCGCGGGCGCACATGCGGGCGCTCAAGGACGTCGGCGTCGACTACGACGACGTGGTGCGCGTGCTGGAGGACGAGGGCGTGGAGAAGTTCGAGGCGTCCTGGAGCGAGCTGCTCGGCACGATCCGCCGCGAGCTGGCGGACAAGGCGGCCGGCGGGGGCGGCGCGTGACGCCGGGGAGCGGCGGTCGCGCCCTGCGCAGCCGGCCCGGCGGCCGGGCCGG